>VBAQ01000061.1:0-10845 GCA_005883765.1 Bacteroidota bacterium | reverse complement strand
TGCAGCCTTATATTTTTACTTTAGGGATTGATAAAAAATTGCAGCGGCAACGCCGACTGCTGATAGGAGTTTAACCGCCTGTGATAAAAATATAAAAGATGAAATAACTTGATAAAACATATTAGTCCTTCAGTGAAAATTTTTTCTGCTTCGTGCAGCAAAAACCTTTACATAGGAGTGACACAACAGGTGGTGATAGTAGCTATGCAGCCAGGTAAATAAAAAAATTCACTTCACTCAGGAAACAATGTCTTATCAATATTCGGAATAATCTTCAGCGCATTTTTATAGTATACCTTTTTTAGAATATCATCACTCAATCCCATACCATACATTGCCCAGAAGGCGTGATATTTTTTGTGATAAGGAAAATAATCATCCGCCGTTTCCAACACACGGAAATACGTGGCATATTCTTCCGGCGCCCAGCTGTCTTTACCAAATAATATCCTGTCCTGGTATTTGGTAAAAAACTCTTTGGCCATACGAGGCTGCCTTCCTAACTCTGCAATGACAGCGCCAAATTCAACATTGACATTTGGCATTTCATCAAGCAATTGTCCCAGCTTTGCCAGGTTATTTGCATACCAGCCAAAATGTGCCGCAATAAAAGTCGTACCGGGATGTTTTTTGAACATTCGATGCTGCTCGGCTATTAATGTATCCCATGGCGCGGGGTCGGTATTACTTCTTTTACGATAAGGATGGGTGGCCAGCTCCAGCCAACGTTCATTCATTGAATCCACCGGGTCCCAGAAAGATTTTGGATCTGCGGTATGGATCAGCACAGGTATTTTTAACTCACCTGCCTTCTTCCATATGGGATCAAGCCTTGGATCATCTACTGCAACTCTTTTACCATGAATATCCCTCACCGAAAAACCAAGATCTTTAAATATCTTCAGTCCATTGGCGCCATTCTTTACATCTTCTTCCAATTGTTTCGCTGCCCGTTCGCCCCAGCCTTCGTTCCCAACACCATTCCAATCAATATTCGCAAATACAATAAACCTATTTGGAAAATGGTCTCTTACGTTCTTAACTGATCTTTGAAGTTCCTCACCATTGCTTCCGCTGAGATTTACCATCACTTTCATGTTCATCTTATCCATCTCCTTTATCAATGTACCGAGATCCATATACGGCATTTCTTCCTGGTGATTATGCACATCAATAAAAGGAAATTTCGCCTTGGTTAATTTGTGTTGGGGAACGACAAGTGTCGAAGGCGGATTGTAGTTTTCAAAATCCATTCTCTTTGTACTTTGCGCAAAACCGTGGAATACGATACTGATCAGAGGAACGACAAGATATTTTTTCATGTTGGATGCCCATTAAAAAGACCCCCAAATTAATTGAAATGGCGGGCATTCCTTTACCGGTTGTAAAAGAATCTAGCTAATCTGTTTCGCCTGCATCACAATACCCTGGTAGGGTTGCAAGTGAATTTTGTCTTTGTGCTGCTCACAAGTTTTATAATTGTTGATGAGGATCTCTTCGTCATGGCGAAACGCCCCGGGGATTTTATAATCGAGGCTTTCTCTTGAAAAATTCAAAAGGATCAAAAATTTCTCATCTCCTAGTGTGCGTGTATATGCATACACTTGTTTATGTTCTTTGTCCAGCAAATGATAGAACCCATACAATAAAACCGGATGTGCTTTTCGAACCCTTATCATTTTCCGGAAATAATTCAAAATGGAATCGGGATCCTCATCCTGCAGTTCGACATTGTATTCCGTATGGTTCGGATTTACCTTTAGCCAGGGCACTCCCTTTGTGAAACCGGCATTGGGTGAACCGTCCCACTGAAATGGTGTCCGGCTATTATCTCTTGCGGATCCTTTTTGATTCTCCAAAAATCGTTTTACATCGCCTTTTTTTCTTTTTATTTGCTTATACATGTTGATCGTCTCAATATCACGATAATCGGAAATTTTGTCAAACCGGATGTTGCTCATCCCGATTTCATCACCAAAATAAAAAAAAGGCGTGGCGTGCATGGTAAATAAAAAGGTGATCAGCATTTTTGCTGAAGGCGCCTTGAATTCGGCGCCGTCATTTCCCCATCGACTCACCATCCTGGGCTGGTCATGATTGCCGAGATAGATGGTTCCCCAGCCTTTTCTTGCAAACACATCATTCCATTTAGTATATACTTCCTTGAACTTTACAAGATCATACCCATCCGGATCTACCCGTTTGAATTCTCCCCACACATAACCTATACCCATTCCTTCAAAATGATACAACATATTTAGCTCGTGCCTCGAAGGATCAACAATTTTGTGTGCTTCCTCAGGTGAAATGCCGGGTCCCTCGGCGACCGCCATAATATCATACTTGTACAAGACTTCTTTATGCATCTCGTGCAAATAATCATGCAACCTGGGATGCGATGCATAATATCCTGACCATTCGCCATATTCTTCTTGTATCGCATCTTCGGTGAACTCGGGAAAGTTTTCGTCTTTGGCAATAAACGTGATGGCGTCCATTCTAAAACCATCTACACCTTTATCAAACCAAAATCTCATCATGTCATAGATCTCTTTTCTTAGTTGGGGGTTTTCCCAATTAAGGTCGGGTTGTTTAATAGAAAAAATATGGAGATAAAAAGAATTGGTTTTGCGGTCATACTGCCAGCCACTTCCTTTCTCATCAAAAAAACTTGGGCGGTGCGGCGGTCTTCCTTTTTCCGCGGGCCACCAATGGTAATAATTGCGGTAAGGATTTTTTCGACTGCTCTTCGATTGCCTGAACCATTCATGTTCGTCGCTGGTGTGATTGACTACGAGATCCATCACCAGCCTGATATTTCTTTTATGCAGTCCATCGAGTAACTCATCAAAATCTTCCATCGTTCCAAATTCTTTCATGATATCCTGATAATCGCTGATGTCGTAACCATTATCATCATTGGGCGAAGCATATACAGGATTTATCCAAACCACATCAATACCAAGACTCTGCAAATAATCCATTTTGGAGATCATTCCTCTCAGATCTCCAATGCCATCGGCGTTGCTGTCTTTGAAACTCCTGGGATAAACCTGGTACACTATTGCTTCTTTCCACCATTTTTTATTGGGAATGTCTTCATACTTCATCTGAAAATAATTTCCCTGTTTGGGTTACAAAAATCCTGCCTACCGGTCCGGCAAGGACTCCTTTGGAGAAGGCACGCATGCCTGCCATTGATTGTTGTCATTATTTGCCGTTGAGTAAAAAATATATTGGAATTGTTTTCATTACTTTTATTCAATCAACCAGCCAGTATGAAGAAAAATTTTCTGGTGTTATTTATTCTGGGTGTAATGCTGCATGTCTCTGCACAAAAAACATACATCTGGTGCGGCATGCTGATCGATGGAATTGCAGACGAGCCAAAAAAGAACATGACCATCGTGATCGAGAAAAATAAAATTGTTGCTGTTGAAAGTGGTTACTCTACAATGGGGGCGAATGATAAGACCATTGATCTGAAAACAAAAACTGTTACGCCGGGCTGGATCGATTGCCATGTTCACTTAAGTCATGAAACCAATCCTAACGTTTATCTTGAAAGATTTCAATTGAACGATGTAGATTATGCCTACCGCAGCGTGATATTTTCAAAAAAAACATTAATGGCGGGTTTCACTACAGTCAGGGACGCGGGTGGAGCAATTGTCATCTCACTCAAAAAAGCGATCAACCAGGGATTGATCGACGGCCCTCGCATCATTGCAGCCGGAACACCGATTGGCTCTACAGGCTCGCATGGTGATCCCACCAATGGCTATCGAAGTGATCTTATGGGAGACCCTGGACCCCGCATCGGCATAGCGAATGGTGTCGATGAATGTATCAAAGCTGTTCGTCAGCGTTACAAGGAAGGATCTGATGTAATCAAAATAATGGCAACTGGCGGAGTACTAGATGTGTCAACTAATGGTAGCGGTGCCCAATACACCGAAGAGGAAATGAAGGCCATTGTGCAAACTGCGAAAGATTATGGTCTTAAAGTCATGGCACATGCTCACGGTGCTGAAGGTATTAAAAGAGCTCTCCGTGCCGGCGTAATTTCTATTGAACACGGAACGTTGATGGATGATGAATGCATTGAATTGTTTAAAAAATATAACGCCTGGTATGTGCCGACCATTATTGCCGGCAAGTCGGTCTCTGATTCGGCAAAAATTCCAAACTATTATCCGCCTGTAGTAGCAAAAAAGGCTATTGAGATCGGGCCCAAATTGCAGACCACTTTTGCAAGAGCGTACAAAGCAGGTGTAAAGATCGCATTCGGTACTGACGCCGGCGTATACAAGCATGGCAACAACTGGCTTGAATTTACATACATGATCGAAGCCGGCATGAAGCCGATGGATGCAGTTAAGGCCGCCACAATAAATGCCGCAGAACTTTTGGGACTGAAAGATCAGTTGGGAAGCATTGAAGCTGGCAAGCTTGCCGATATTGTTGCCGTTGATGGTGATCCACTCAAGGATCCGAAATCTTTTGGAAAGGTTGTTTTTGTGATGAAGGATGGAGTTGTGTACAAGCAATGATAGTTTTCTCCAGGCAACTTTACGCCTTTGTTGGTGCCTGGCTGCGTGCCGTCGCCAAAGGCTTTGGCCGTGCTCCGTCGCTGAAGCTGTGGCGCAAGCGCCCGGAGACCGGCAGGTAGGTTGCGCCAAGCACTGCGGCGGAGCCTCACCTTAGTCCTTCGCAATCTTCTGATAGCTTGCCACCACTCCTCGAATCAATGAGGAACTAAATCCACGATGTTCCATTTCGTTCAAACCTGCAATGGTACAACCTTTAGGAGTTGTCACTTTATCGATCTCCTGCTCAGGATGTGATTTCTTTACTAACAATAATTCAGCCGCGCCTTTTACTGTTTGCGCAGCAATCAGTGAAGCAGTCGCCGCGTCAAACCCAATTTCAATACCTCCCTGTATGTTGGCACGTATGTAACGCATGGCGTACGCGGTGCCACAAGCGCCCAGGATCGTTGCAGCCTCCATCAATTTCTCATCAATTGCAACCACCTTTCCTAATTTGCTGAAGAGTTCATGCACATAATCTATATCGGCATCTTTGGCGTGCTGATTACACAGGCAGGTCATACTCTCCCTGATTGAAATAGCCGTATTTGGCATGGCCCGGAATAGTGAGATCTTCTTATCAATCGCGGTTTCAATTTCCTGCATGGTAACACCGGTAACTACCGAGATAAGAATTTTTTCCGCGGTGATATCTTTTTTTATAGTGTGTAAGAGTTCAATTGCCTGGAATGGCTTTACAGCAAGAATAATGACGTCCGACTTTTTTACCGCGGCGCTGTTGTTATTTGTGATCTCAATACCCAACGACTTCAATGGATTAATTGAAGTGTTGCGTCGAGTCACGGTAATTTCGGGGGCCTTGCTAAATTTACTTTTCAGCAGGCCCTCAGCAATAGCAGCTCCCAGATTTCCGCCACCAATAATGGCAATTCTTTTATTCATCAGCAAAGTTTTTATAAAGATAACTTGCGATTCATAAAATAAAGCGCTATATTTCTTTATCGAGTACCCGTTTGGAAAACCATCCCTGACATTAAACCTGATCCAACATATGCAAAACAAATTCCTCCTACCGGCATTGATCTTTCTTTGCTATCTCACAGCATGTGCCGACAAGACCAATAACAATGCTAGCAACTCATCGTCAAACCCGAAGGTTTCAATGGCAGCGCCCCCACTAATGAATTCTTCAAAAACTATCCCCGAAAATATTGCTACTGACACTTCGCACACGAGTTTGGCCGAAGCATTCATATCGACAGGGCTTATGGAAACACTTTGTCAGCCCGGCCCATTCACAGTCTTTGCGCCAACCAATGATGCATTCAGAAGATTACCACCGGGAACATTTGAAGGACTGATGAATAACAGGAAAAATGACCTTGCCAATATTCTCAGCTACCATATTGTCGCCGGATCGATAAAGACAAAGGATATGAAGGATGGTGAAAAATTGAAAACACTTGCGGGTGAAGAGTTGATTGTTACATTACGAAACGACCGGGTTTTGATCAATGGGATCAATGTCATCAATCCCGATATTGAAACTGGTAATGGAGTTTTGTATGTGATCGATGGAGTGCTGTTTCCCAGGAGCCAAAATGCGGCCGCTTATTGAGGTCAATAATATTTATGTGAAACAAGAAAATTTTTTACATACTGTTTGACACCTTCTTCCAGGGAAAAAAAAATCTGATCATATCCCGCCTGCCGTAGCTTGTTCATGTTTGCTTCTGTAAAATACTGGTACTTATCGCGAATATCTGCTGGCGTATCGATATACTCTATCCTCGCTTCCATATCCATGCTGCTAAAAATAGCCGATGCGAGATCATTGAACGTTCTTGCCCTTCCGGTGCCTACATTATAAATTCCGTTCTTGTTTGATTCCCATTGGCCATTGCCCATCGCCTCCATCATCCAAAACATGATGTTCATGACATCATCGACGAAAATGAAATCGCGTAGCTGTTCTCCATCTTTATAAGCTGGATTGTGCGATCGAAATAATCTTACTCTCCCTGTTTTACTTATTTGATTGAAAGAATGAAAAACGACACTGGCCATTCTGCCTTTGTGATACTCATTCGGGCCGTAGACGTTGAAAAATTTAAGCCCCGACCAAAATGGAGGTTGTTCGGTTTGTTGAAGCGCCCATTTATCAAATTCATTTTTTGAAACACCATAGGGATTGAGAGGCTTTAAACTTTCGACCAGCTCATGATCATCCCGATAACCCAATTCGCCATTGCCATAGGTGGCAGCGGACGATGCATAAATGAGTGAAATACTTTTTTCAGCACAGAAATTCCAGATTTTTTTCGAGTATTCTACATTCAATTTCTCGTGAACGGAATAATCAAACTCAGTTGTGTCGGTTCTTGCACCTAAGTGAAAAACAAAGTCGATAGCGACCGGACCAATCGTGCTGGGATTATGGAGCCAGTTAAATAATTCGTCTCTCTCTACGCGGGCAATCACTTTTTTATCAACGTAATTGGGCCTTTTTTCATCTCCAGTAAAATCGTCAACTATGATGATATTCTCATAGCCTCTGCGATTCAGGTAGCCAACCGTGCAACTGCCAATAAAACCAGCGGCGCCCGTGACAAGAATTACTGCGCTTTTATCCATAATACCATTTGAGTGAGGCTAAGGTTAAGGTTGGGGTTGAGATTGAGAACTTGAAATATGCTCAGCCGTAGACTAAATCTCAACCTTACTATATCGAAGTTAAAGCCGAACCGGCTTCTTCTTTCGACAAATAGTTTTCGATGGCTTCATCGTACTGGTCTTTCCACCAGTCGATAGTTCCCCAAAAATCGCCATTGACAACTAATTCTCCGGTTGAAACAACACCGATTTTCTCACAAGGAAAATCCTTCATGAAATTCTCAAAATCCTTTACCTGGTCAAGTTCTACGGTAACCGCGACACGACCCTGTCCCTCACCAAATAAAAAGGCGTCCTTCCGTATTGTACTTTTCGTTTGAATGGAAAATCCTAAATCACGATTAAACCCGCTTTCGCATAAGGTTGCAAATAATCCGCCTTCGCTTACGTCGTGTGCTGACCGAATGAATTGCCCCGAGATCAGTTCGGCTAATTTTTTTTGGAGTTCATACTCTTCGTCCAGGTCGAAATACGGAGCGGGAGAAAATTCAACCTTGCAAATCTTATGAAGATATTCCGAGCAACTGACATCGTCAGTTATTCTGCCCAATAAATAAATTATGTCGCCCTCATCTTTGAAGTCAAGAGTCATTTTATTCTTAATATTCTCAAGCAAACCTACCATTCCAATTGTTGGGGTGGGATATATGGGGCCGTCAGGGTTTTGATTATAAAAACTGACGTTGCCCCCGGTAACTGGCGTGTTGAATTTGCGGCAGGCATCTCCCATTCCCTTGATCGCATGTACAAATTGGTAATACACCTCAGGATCGTAAGGATTGCCAAAATTGAGACAGTTCGTAATACCAATAGGCTGACCTCCACTGCACAGAATATTTCTCGCGGCTTCGCATACAGCGATCATGGCTCCTTTGTAAGGATCAGCAAATACATAACGGCTGTTACAATCAGTCGTCACTGCCAGGGCTTTTTGCGGATGCGCCGTCTCTTTTACAACAACGATCGCAGCATCAGTCGGTGTATTGGTCGATGAATTGATTGTGCCAACGGTACTGTCATATTGTGTGTAAATCCACCGCTTCGAAGAAATAGAAGGAAGTTTTATGATTTCTTCGGCGACTTTTTTCAAGTCTTCAGGAGGAGTAACAAATGATGGGTCGAATTTTTTTATTTCTTCAAAATATCTGGGCTCTTTGTATTCCCGGTCGTATTGCGGAGCTCCTCCGCCAAGCACTAATTCATTAGCAGGTATCTCTGCCTGCAGATCGCCATGCATGTAAAAATGTAAAAGGCCATCGCTTGTCACCTCGCCAATCACGGAACAGGGCAAGTCCCATTTGTCAAATATCTTTATGACTTCTTTCTCTCTTCCTTTTTTCGCGACCAGTAACATGCGCTCCTGGCTCTCACTCAGCAGGAGCTCCCACGCCTTCATATTCTTTTGCCTGGTCGGTATCTTGTCCAGGTAGATGCGCATTCCCGACTCGCCTTTTGCGCTCATTTCAGATGTTGAACAAATGATGCCTGCAGCTCCCATATCCTGCATACCGACCACTGCCCCCGTTTTGATCACTTCAAGACAGGCCTCCAGCAATTTTTTCTCCTGGAAAGGGTCACCCACCTGCACGGCGGGCAGTTCTTCAATACTTTCTGAAGTAATATCCGCCGAGGCAAACGAGGCTCCGCCGATTCCATCTTTCCCTGTTGCACTTCCTACAAACAACACCGGGTTGCCATCGCCTTTCGCTACGGCCGAAACTGTTTCACTTGATTTCACAATACCGACGCTCATTGCATTCACCAGCGGATTTGTGTGATAACACTCATCAAAATAAATCTCACCACCAACGGTCGGCACTCCCAAACAATTTCCATAATGACCAATGCCATGCACGATGCCGGCCAATAAATGCTGCGTTTTGTCTTCATCCAGATTGCCAAATCGAAGTGAGTTAAGTGCGGCAATCGGTCTTGCTCCCATGGTAAAAATATCCCGGTGAATTCCGCCCACACCTGTTGCGGCGCCCTGAAAAGGTTCAATGGCAGAAGGGTGATTGTGGGATTCAATTTTAAAAACGACTCCCAGTCCATCTCCAATATCCATCACACCTGCATTCTCCTCGCCGGCTTTTACGAGCATACGGCCGCCTTCTCTTGGCAAAGTCTTTAACCATTTGATGGAATTTTTGTAGCTGCAATGTTCACTCCACATTCCTGAAAAGGCACAGAGCTCATTAAAATTGGGAATGCGCCCAAGCTTTTGTTTTATAAGTTCAAATTCTTCTTCCGTGAGCCTTAATTGCTGAGCCGTCTTAGCATTTATTTCCATGGCGCAAAAATAGATAACCGCAAATAGAAAGAAGAGAATAATTACTCACTTGCTATTATTCGTTATTAATTATTCATTATTATTTATTTTGTGCACTTAAATACTCCGCGCTTGGAATACCTGTTGTTTGCTGGTTACCTAATACTGTTTGCCTGGCTCGTTACCAAAACAAAATTTTTTAACTACTCCGGTCTAAGTAGTCCTCAACTAGTAATTATTTTTTTACTGAAGGTGATGGCTGGAATTTTCTATGGTTGGGTTGGTATTTACTACGGCAACCATGCACAAATGGTCGACACCTGGAGTTATCATTACAACAGCATCCAGGAATACAATCTTCTTTTTCAAAATCCGCATGAGTATCTCGTCAACCTGTTCCGTGATCCCTATGAAGGAGGTGTAACGAAATTTTTTGGGACGGAAAACTCGTACTGGAATGATCTGAAAGGAAATTTTTTCATTAAAGTACTTTCCATTTTCAACATATTCAGCTTCGGAAATTATTACACGAACATTATCTTCTACGCATTTACAAGCATGTTCGGTCCGATCGCCATTTATCGGGTCATGACTGATGTTTACCCGGGCAAAAAATGGCAATTACTTATCGCAGTGTTCCTGATCCCATCCTTTCTTTATTGGACAAGCGGATTACATAAAGAAGGACTCATATTTCTGGGCTTTAGTCTTGTCATTTTCAATTTTTATTTCAGTTTAAAGAGAAAAAAAATTACAATAAACAGCGCCATTTTTATTTTGCTTGGCCTGTTATTGATACTGGCCCTTCGAAACTTTCTTATCATCATTTTTATACCCGCATTGCTGGCCTGGTTTCTTGCCTGGAAGTTTTCGAAAAGGGCATTAGCAATTTTCGCAATTTGTTACACCTGTTTCGTGGTCTTATTTTTTACGGCAAAATTTATAAATCCCAATCTTGATTTTCCACAGGCTGTCGTAACGAAACAAAAGGAGTTTGTGGCGCTGCACGGAAATTCATCAGTGCCCATGCAAAAATTAGAGCCGACTTTTTCCAGTTTCATTCTCAATACTCCGCAGGCGATCAGCCTATCTATCCTACGGCCTTACCCTTCGGATGTAAAACATATTCTATCCCTTGCCGCCGCGACGGAGACGGATATCCTCTTATTTCTATTTTTCATTTTTCTGTTGTGGAACAAAGGGAACGGTAAACAAAGGCAATCTGCTATATTTATTTACTTCTGTTTATTTCTATCGCTTTCTGTTTTAATAAGCATTGGTTATGCTGTCAATAACCTGGGCGCCATTGTCAGGTATAGGAGCATCGTTTTGCCCCTCCTGCTTTCCCCG
>VBAQ01000060.1 GCA_005883765.1 Bacteroidota bacterium | reverse complement strand
AAAGATTTTATTCCACACAAGCCAAATGCCTTACTGCAGCGAGTTGAAATATTAAAGGACTATGTGGTTGTTCAACGAAAAGAGAGCGGTCTTAACACGATCACGGTCATCGACAGAAAAAATAACACGTCGCAGCACATCGATTTTGGAAATGCGGCCTACGTCGCCAATTTTTCGCTGCCAACGGATGACTACAATTCCGACAGCATTCGCTATTCATACATGACGATCACGTCTCCCAATGCTCAATATGGTTATAATCTGAATAGCCGACAGAAAAAAATGTTGAAGCAGGATAAAGTGGGTGGCCATTACGACCCTTCGCTGTATGAGACCCTTCGCATCTGGGCGACAGCCACCGACGGCACAAAAGTCCCGGTTTCATTGGCCTATAAAAAAACGTTGGTAAAAAGGGATGGTTCTAATCCTTTGTATTTATATGCTTACGGGTCGTATGGCGCGAGCACTGAACCTTTCTTCAATAGTTCTATTATAAGCCTGCTCGACAGAGGATTTATTTATGCCATCGCTCACATTCGGGGCGGTCAGGAGTTGGGAAGAGAATGGTATGAGAATGGCAAACTGCTCAAAAAGAAAAATACATTTAGTGATTACGTGAACGCTGCCCAATATTTAGTCAACGAAAAATATACTTCACCCGACAGGATAGTAGCTAACGGCGGCTCTGCCGGCGGTATGCTTATGGGAGCAGTTACCAATATGCGCCCTGACCTGTTTCGGGTAGTCATTGCAGAGGTTCCCTGGATGGATGTGATCACGGATATGTTCAATGCCAGTCTTCCTCTTACCACTTTGGAATATGATGAGTGGGGTGACCCCAACAAAAAAGAATATTATGACTATATGCTCACATGGTCTCCATTGGATAACGTAAAAAAGGTAAAATATCCATCCATCTTTGCCACTGGTGGTTTGAATGATACGCAGGTTCCCTATTTTTCACCGGCGAAATGGGTAGCCAAAGTGAGAGAAAATAACTTGGGAAGTAATCCTGTTTTGTTTAAGGTGAACATGGGAGCCGGCCATGCCGGTGAATCGGGCAGGTTTGAGCGTCAGAAATTAACGGCGATGAAATATGTTTTTGCATTAGACCAGTTAGGTTGGAATGAATCGACGAAAACATACTCTGCCGGGAAAGCTTTTTAATATTTTTTCATTTCACTAGCGGCTTATGGCTTGTTACAAATTCAAAGGTTTTGTTCCTGTAGTTGATCCGTCTTCATTTGTGCATCCGCTGGCAGCCGTGACAGGCAATGTGACCATAGGCAAGAACTGTTACATCGGTCCCGGTGCTGCATTGCGGGGTGATTGGGGAGGCATCGTTATGGAAGACGGTTGCAATGTACAGGAGAATTGTATCATTCACATGTTTCCTGGCATTACGGTTTTGCTGAAGGAGTCTTCACACGTAGGGCATGGAGCAATCATTCATGGCGCAACGATCGGCAAGAATTGTTTGGTCGGGATGAACAGCGTCGTTATGGATCATGTAGAGCTGGGTGATGAATGTATCGTTGGAGCACTGAGCTTTATCAGGGAGGGTGAAAAAATTCCGTCACGAAGCCTCGTTGTCGGCAATCCGGCAAAAATTGTTAAGCAAGTGAGTGATGAAATGATCGCCTGGAAAACAAAAGGCACGAAATTGTACCAGCATCTGCCAAAGGAAATGTTTGAATTCTTTGAGCCGTGTGAACCCCTGGCTGAAATTCCGGAAGACAGGCCGAGGCAGGGTACTTTGTACGACACCTGGAATAAAATCAAATCAGGGTAATTGAAATGGAGTCATTAGCATCGTAAAAACACGAGTCGCATACATTCATACATCAAAATCTCATCGGGCATCCTTCCAGATTAGCGTTTCATCACTAGCTACCTGGTAAAAATTTGAACATCGGCCATCGCCTCTACCTGTAATTCCGCCGCTCGGTGCGCAAATCGCATTGCAGTCCTTATCATAGACATAATTATACTGGTCACAGCAATCAGAGCTAAAAAGATAAACGTACTTATCTCCAAATACATATCGATAGACTGTCGCCGGGGGATTATACTTTGGCAATTGTTGGATCGCTTCGATTTTCCCTTGGATGCAGGGAGGAATCCTTACTGTTTTCGCTTTATCACAGCCTTGCGACCGGAGAATAATCAATATTGACGCGGCAAAAAACCAATTCACCTTTTTGGAATTAGGAATTACAAACTTAGGTTGATGCTTCACAATAATTCTGCCAATTGAAATCATTTTTCATGACTAATTATTTTGAAAAAATTTCTTATAAACAGTAAAAACTTTGTAACTTAAATGTCCTAATCATTTTTAAATAAAACCAGGTGTATGAGAAAAATTTTACGCTGCTTCACCCTTACTTTTGCGGCCAGTCTTGTGATCACAGTTTTTGTACAAGCCCAGGATCGTTTTGCATTTGCGGTGACAGATATCAACCAAAATACTGGTGGTTGGACCGTTTTGCGCAAGCTGAATTTGCAAACCGGTATTTATAGTGATGCTTTATTGAATGGAGTTGACGGAAAGGCAACGACATACAATATTACATCTAAATTGCAAATTGATGTTAACGCAGATGCTCGTGCAGTCAATAATTCATCGGTGCCGTTCAACACCGGCGTTGCTGCCATCGCTTATGACAAGAAAAATAACCGGCTTTATTACACGCCCATGTTTATTGACCAACTGCGGTACATTGATCTGAAAACAATGAAGGTGTATTATGTCACTGATCAATCTTTCACAGGCATAGCCAGTGCACATAATGATGAGGCAAATGTTGTTACCCGCATGGTCATTGCTCCCGATGGATATGGGTATGCTGTTACGAATGATGCGAATACTTTTATCCGCTTTAGTACGGGGCGAAAATTGGCGATTGAGCAGCTTGGGTCACTTGTAGATGATCCGGCCAATACAGGTATTTCTGTTCACAATCGCTGTAGCAGTTGGGGCGGGGACCTTGTGGCCGATGATGCAGGAAATCTCTATATGTTTTCTGCACGAAACATGGTATTTAAAATAAGTGTCGAAACCAAGGTAGCGACGTGGCTCGGGCCGATAAAGGGACTTCCTCCCGATTTCACCACCAACGGAGTTGTTGTAACCGACGATCAAAAATTATTAGCCGGAAGCCAGGTGTACTCGAAGAGCTGGTTTGTAATAGATCCTCAATCATGGACGGCCACTGAATACAAGACGCCAAAAGGAGTATACCTTACTTCAGATCTTGCAAACAGCAACGTACTCTCTACACGCAAAAAATCGCCTACTGAGATAGCAACGATACCCCAACGTGACATGGCTCTTTCTAACATTATTCAATTATATCCTAACCCGGTAAACGTAAGCGAGAATCAGTTCAAAATTCAGTTTAATAAATTGCAAGCTGGAGATTACACCATTGAATTGACTGACGTCACTGGTAAACAGGTAATGTTGCAAAAGGTGAGCGTCGCTGGCGAAGGACAAGTACAAACGATTAATTTAAAAAAGAATACTGCCCAGGGAATTTATTTGGTAAAAGTTTCCGATATTTATAGTAAATCGGTCTTTACCCAAAAATTAGTGGTCCAGTAAAGAATCCTCTTCACTGAATCGCAAAAGCGTTAACCCCGTAAGGTTAACGCTTTTTGTTTCCTTAAACTTCCTCACAAAAATTAAAAGTTATAAGAGATGATGTGAAAATTGTCAATCATATTTTCTTCCCTTGCTAAAAAGAAGATCCCGGTATGTCAGACTAACGGTAACCTGAAAAAAATTCTCCCTGATTAGATTTGCGCTTGTTGTTCCTCTTTTGCCACCTTCCAGCGATAAGGTATATAATAGATTGCCATTGAACTTTCCACCCATCCCTGCTGTTATTCCAAATTCATTTATCGGAGTGTTATGAACCTCTAAATAAGAGTTGCTGACAAAGCCACCGAATTGGAAATAATTTTTTTGAAGTTTCTGGCCCATTATGTCTGCGTACTTCGCGATTTCAATCCCCGCGGAAACCCTGTTACTGTTTATCAGGTGCCATCCATCTCCACTTATGTTCAAGGGCGACCAGTTTTCAAAAGTATAGTCGGCCGCAAAACTTGTTTTCTTGTCATGTGTGAGCGAAACGCCTGCTCCGAATGTCCGTGGTAAATAAAAACGATCGTACTTAATAAAATTGTCATTTAAGATTGTAGAACTGTTTTCGGTTACAGTCAAAGTTCTTTGAGAGCCCAGCCTCGTTTTATCAATGTATTTTCCTCCCAGTGACAGATCCCATTTTTTGTTTACAGCCACGGAGTAAATGCCGCCCAATTCAAATCTGGGGCTGCCAAAATAATCCTGCTGCTTTGTTTGAATGGAACTGGTTGCAGCGTTATTAGTGATCGTTTCTGTCTGGTTAATACTGCCGGCAATGATCGAAGATTTGATCCCAACCGAAAAATGTTTGCCCACGGAAAAGGCATTTGTCCAATAATAATCATTTAATCCTCCATCCCCTTCATAAAGGGCGTTATAAGTTTCACTACTGCCTATTACATTTTTGCTGCCACTGAATTTATAGTTTACATTGCTGAATTGCCTGAAGCCGACGCTACTGGCCCAAAATTTATTTATTTTTACTGCCAGTGTGATCCCCTTTATCCATAGATCCTTGTTTCTTCGATTGGTCTCGTCAATTCCCTCTCCCGAATATTGTGCTGTTTTACCTGTTGCCGATGCATTCAGTAAGTAAAAACTTCGCGGCAAACCGGAGATAGCAGCAGGATTATTGTCAATGAAATAGTTGCCAGACCTGAGTGCCAAACCTGTTCCTCCCATGCCACTTGTTTTATTATACATCCTGTTGTCAATATCTCCAATTCCATAAATCGAATATGGACTGTTCATGTTCTGCGAAAAGCTCGGTGTAAGAACAAACAACAACGGTATAAATGAAAAAATTTTTTTCTCCCTCATTTTTATTTATTAATTGTAAATAGGGTAAGAACAAGCTGCGTTTTGTACAATGATTGCTTCCCGTTCCCGATAACGGCCCTGCTTATTTTTTTTGTGCCATTATTTTCAATTACAAAAAATCCCTTGTCTTCACTGGCGCTAGTTGTCAGTAGTGTATTTACATAGGATGTTACATCGAAGGCATAATAAGTATTTACTTCATAGATTTCATCTTCAACTGGTGCGATCATGCTGGATGCAGGTGCGCCAATCATATTGGTACCATCGGTTGCCGCCAGGTACAATGTTTCGGGAAGCTTAAGATCATTATAACTCTGACCTATGGGCCGGATTACCAGTTCAGCTTTTTGTAGTTTAACGATTTTATCGGTTGTTAGAATTCCCTTGAGCGATGGGAAAGTTATTTTTAAAAGAACGCCTGCTCCATACTGTGTAAAGGCGATGTTATTTGTTTGCTCCGATGCGTATTCTTTCGTTCCCGTTGATGACGAGTATAATAAAGTTCCGTTTCTATCTGTCAGAATTTGATTGAAAGAATAAGTATTTGCCTTTGAAGGAAAGTCAATCGATTTAGCCTCGGGATAAGGAGCCGTTGTGTGATAGTAAATGCGAAGACTCGTATTACCTGCAGCCCCGTTTAGTCCATAAATGGCCGTAGTGTCATTTTGATTTACAGAAAGAGATATTCCTTTAATATAGCTTTGAAAATTTTCATCGCTGGCGACTTCATCGGACTGCTGTTGAAGTTTACTGAATAATTCTGATCCTTTAGAATTGCTTATTCTGATCATCACCGAATCATCATCTGACGGCCGTAATTTCAAAGTTTTGCTTCCCAATGGAAGCGGCTTCACGGGGAAATCGGAAGTGTTGTACAAATTGTTATTATAAGTGTAGTCAATGGTCTGCGCGATTTCATTTGCATTAATCGTTTGTTCACGGCTCGTGTCTCCATAATAATACTTCTTGAGACGGATGACCAGGCATGCGGAATCAAACTGCGACGTGGAAGCTATGCTTACTGGTTCAGCGGGAATTGTCATTTGAAAAAAAGGCTTCGCCGAAACAATACCCAGGTAGGGGTCCTTGTACTTACCTAGTAGAAATGAATTGGCACTGCCTGTGGCAAATGAGTCCAGGACAACTGTTGAAAGTTTTGACTCTACCGTATCAATAGAGACGAGATTGGTGTAATTGTTATCGGGAACATTGCCAAATGCAATGTCATTTCTTGTACAGGATAACCAGGAAATACACAGCACTAAGATTACCAGAAGTCCAATCCTTTGCGTAATGATCAATTTCACTATGATTTTATTTGCTGCTGCAATTTATCCTTAGAGCCAACAGGTGAAGTGTTATAGTATATTAAGCAGCTCAACTAATCTGCGAATTGCTTTTTAAAATCGATTAATCGTTTCCTGGGCTACCGCATCGCGAAAATTGTAGATAGTTTCAAAAAGCAGTTTCATCTATCTACTGTTTCGATTGGTCTATTTTAAGACCTTCTTCGCAGCCCTTCCCGATAATTTTATCAAAAATTCTTTATGGGAAAATCCACGGCGTACTTAATAGGAGCAGTATTGATCATGACCTCTTTTGTTATTACACAGGCATGTGTAAAATCGACCACCGCCAGTAATGACGTCATTGGTGATTGGGCCCGCAGTTCGGATTTTGATGGCAATGCGAGGAGCGAGGCCGTTACCTTCGTCATCGGGGATTATGCTTACCTGACCACCGGCTCGACGGACAGAGATCGCTTCAAAGATTTGTGGGAATATAATCTTACCCGGCAGTACTGGTCACAAAAGGCCGATTTTCCCGGCTCGGCAAGGAATTCAGCGGTGGCCTTTACCATTGGAAGCAAAGGATATGTAGGCACTGGTTATGATGGAGCAAATCAACTGAATGATTTTTGGGAATATGATCCCACCTTGAATCAATGGACACAAAAAGCAGACTTCGGCGGAACTGCACGGTATGATGCCGTTGGTTTTGGTGTAAATGACAAAGGATACATCTCCTGCGGTTTTGATGGAAATTATCTCAAGGACCTTTGGCAGTATGATCCTTCGACAAACCAATGGGCGCAAAAAGCCAGCATCGGTGGCACCAAGCGTTCAGCTGCCGTGGCTTTTGTGATGAATAATAAAGCATACATCTGTTCCGGAAATAATAATGGCTCTGCGTTGAACGATCTTTGGATGTATGATCCTTCTGCTGATTCGTGGACGGAGAAAAGAAAATTAACCAATGTCAGTGCAGACAGCTATGATGATAACTATTCCAATATTGCCCGCTACAATGGAGTGGCATTTGTCATGGGAAGTTATGCCTACCTGGCAACCGGGGAGAACGGATCGATTATTTCAGACACATGGATGTATGACCCCTCTTCCGATGTTTGGACGAAGAAAACTTCATTTGAGGGCACGGCTCGTACGGGCGCAGTCGCATTTACCTTGGGTGATCGTGGGTTTGTTTTGACGGGACGCAGCGGTTCACTTTCCTTTGACAACATGTATGAGTGGCATCCCACCAACGCGGCAGACGCGAATGATAATTAAGCGGGACATAATTGTAATTGCAATCTCCGTTGTTATCGCAACGGCGATTCCCTTTGTCTATATGAGCAGGGAAGGAAAAAAAATCCAATGCAAAACTTTTCATACGTCAGCCGGGTGGGGATACGATATTCTTGTTGGTAACAAGCTGCTCATTCACCAGCAATTCGTTCCCGCAATTGCTGAAAAAAAGGGATTTGACACAGAGGCTTCTGCAAAAAAAATCGCCAGGCTGGTCATTGACAAATTAGAAAATAACAAATTGCCAACTATTACTCACCACGAACTGACTCAAATTTGCTCTAATTAGAATTTACAGAACGGGAAAAAGGCGGGGATGAATAATTTCTTGTATTCGCTATTTGGCTTTCAAAGATCACACAACAAGCTGAGGCTGCTCCTTGTGGTGCTTATTCATATTTTGGGCTGGTGCCTTTTCTTTCTAATTCCATTCCTGTTCTATCCCGTGAGGTTTGTGGACAATCACTTTTGGTTGCGTGAATCAATCGGTAAATTATTTCCTGTTGGATTATTTTACCTGAATTATTATTTCTTATTGCCAAAGTTTTTTGAAAAAAGAAAATACCTCCTGTACTTTTCATTGGTATTCGTCGCCATTTTAATTGTCGTAGCGCAGGATATCGCTTTGAGGAACGGATCTTTCAATCGTCGTTCACATTTTAAAGGAATTGCATTCGGGCTTCCGTTCGAGAAGCCATCACGCAATAAGTTCTTTGTTTACAACTCAGATTCTGCCGCAAATATTATTCTCAGTTCCGATTCATCTATAAGCAGCTTGCCTCCTTTACCCTTCGGGGAGCGAACTATTTTCAACATACCAGCCGGGATTCTTTTCATGTCGTTCAACCGTGTTGCATCCCTCTGTGCTTTGATGGTCCTTCTGAGCGGGATTATACGGCTTGGATTTTCTTTCATGAAAAATCAAAATGAAAAAAAATTACTGGAAAATGCAAATCTGAACGCTGAAGTAAATTTTTTGAAATCACAGATCAACCCCCATTTTTTATTCAACACGTTAAATGGAATTTATTCTCTCGCTCATAATCGTTCGGCGCAAACTGAGACAGCAATTTTAAAATTGTCAGATCTTATGCGCTACGTTTTATACGAATCAGGAACCGACAAAGTAGAGTTAACTAAGGACATACAATACCTGACGAACTATATCGACCTGCAACGCTTGCGTCTTTCTTCTAAGGTCACGATTCATTACGAGGTGAGAGGAGATCTCAAAGGCTATATCGCCCCTCTCTTGCTCATAACATTTATTGAAAATGCATTTAAACACGGAATAAGTTACACTCACTCTTCTTTTATTCAGATCGCGATAGCAGTTTTTGAAGAAACATTAACACTGTTTGTAGAAAACCCCGTCGTTGAAAATGATAGCTTCGCGGGCCGGGTGGGGTTAAAGAATGTTACTCGCCGACTTGAGTTATTGTATCCGGGCAAACATTTTTTAAATATCGTGAACAATGGTCGTTTGCATGTAGTCAACTTAAAACTCAATTTAAAGTGATTAACTGCTTATTAATTGACGATGAGCCTTTGGCTTTGCAGGTTCTGGAAGACTTTGTGAACAGGACACCCTACCTAAAACTAGAGGGTAAATTTGAAGAGCCGTTGCTTGCACTTCATGTACTCGAGACGAAGAACATCGATCTTCTTTTTCTCGACATAAAGATGCCTGATGTTTCAGGTATTGATTTCTTTCGATCGCTTCCTTATAAACCTGAAGTAATTTTCACTACAGCATACAGCGAATTTGCCATGGACGGCTTTGAGTTAAAAGCCATGGACTATCTTCTAAAACCAATTTCATTTGAAAAATTTGTCGCTGCCTGTAACAGGGTAAAGGCTTTTTTAGAAAGCAGAACGGTAAATTTCAAAACCAGGGATTATTTTTTTATCAATGCGGCTCACAAGCTGCACAAGATCTTTTATAACGATATCCAGTATCTCGAAGGGTTCAAAGATTACACTAAGATCTATTTGTCAAATTTATCTTCACCCTTACTGGTGCTTCATAATCTCAAGTATTTTGAAGAACTGTTCCAGGAGAACGAATTTGTCCGCATTCATCGTTCTTATATTGTTCCAATTCGAATGCTAAACACTATTTCGCGTAAAGCCGTAACAATTGGCAACAGGTCATTACCGGTAAGTGACAACTACCGCGATAGTTTATTTTTTATGATCCAGCAAATTTCCGATGGGGCGCAAAAGAGACTAAAAATCGAATATTAATATTGGTGATTGCGATGAGTCTGCTGCTGGCTCAAAAAAACAAGAGGCTGACTCTGCTGAATCAGCCTCTTGCGCAGATAAGTGTTTTTTACCTGCCGCGATAGCCACGGCCTCTGCCACGATCATCATAATCTTTACTCCATCTTGCTCTTCCTCCTATTCGGGCAATGCGCCTAACTTCTTCGCGGGGCATAGATCCGAAACCTCTTCTTCCCGAACTGGTGCTTCTACGACCACCGCTTGAAGAACCACTTCTGGATGAACTTTCTCTCCCACGGTCAAAGGCACTTCTCCTGGTACCGCCGGATGAACTTCTGCGACCACGACCACGGTCACGATGCCCATTCGTGAGTAAAATTCCGGACCATACTCATCGCGTACAGCTTCACCTCCCTCGTGGCCTATGTCCTCATAAAAATCACGGCCATGAGTTCTTGAAGTTGCTTCGCCTCTCATTCTCGCGATCCGGCGTTGCTCCTCGGGGTCCATGCCGCCAAATCCCCGCCGCGAAGATCCTCTGCGGCCCACCGAAGTTCTTCTTCCACCCGTTGAATATCCTCTTCCCCTGACTTCATCTTCATCATATTCATCCTCGTCTTCGTAACCTGCATTTCCATACTCATCTTCATCTTCCTCGTATCCTTCATCCCAATCTTCGTCTCGATATTTGTTGCTTATACGTCGATCTTCATCTTCATCATAGTCTTCGTCGTAGTCCTGATCATATTCATCCTCGTAATCTCTGTTGCGTCCACCTCGTGAAGAACGGCCGCCTTCACTCGCAATTCGGCGCCTGCGCTCGGGATCCATGGAGCCAAAACCCCTGTTGTCTGATCTTCTTGCCATAATTGTTGATTTTTGAGGTTAAAAAATATTTTACTTCATTTTGGTGAAAGCAAAATGGCGCGATTAAAATGTGGAGTATATTCTACATATAGTCGTTGGGAAACTTACATCTCAACAGTGTCGTAACCGTAGGAATTATATAGGGCGAATTCATCATGTCGTTTCATCAGCAACCAATTATTTTTTCCCCTTCTCATCAGTACAAACTCACCGACTAGCTTCGTGCCCTGGAGAAAAAACTTTAACGATCCTTCTTCCAAACATTCCAGTGCTTCATATTCCGATAGTACATTGCCGCTGTCATCAATGGGAATATAATTTCCTTTATCCCATGTGCGCAATGCTTGTTCAATTAAAGACTGCTCTAAACTTTTTTCAAGGATTTTGTTAGCTTCGATCTCATCTTCTTCGGCTTGCCTCTGATCGAGTGGATTCATGGAAGGGACATCGGGCACCGCCCAGCTTTTTATGCCATTTAATTCAATGGTAAAATCAAATTTCAGATCATCATCCTCTTTGTGATAAATCACAAATCTCAAATGGTCACTATCTGACCTATTTTGACAAGCAGGTTCTCCGGAGTGCAGAGTTTTTAATTCTTTGATCATATGAATTTTATTTCAAGGATTTCGTTAGTCTGCGTTGATGATAATATGCTGAAAAAACTTTGCCAAAGCCTGACGGAATTATTAATTATCGATTACTTATTTTTTTGCAGGGCGGTAAAGATAATTCACTCCGGAGAATTAGCCATAAATAATCGCGGGAAGAAATAATATCCACTGGGCTATTTTTGCCTTTAAAACAATTTCGTGGAGAAAAGCAATTTTGTTGACCAGATCAGGATTTTTTGCAGAAGCGGGCATGGCGGTCCTGGCAGCAAACATTTTCTACGGAACAAGATGACCGCTTTTGGTGGCCCTGATGGCGGTGACGGCGGTCGCGGTGGCCATATTATATTAAAAGGCAATTCGCATTTGTGGACCTTACTTCATTTACGTTATTTCAAAAATATATTAGCAGAAAATGGCGAGGCCGGGAGCGGCAACAATAAAACCGGTCGTGATGGAAAAGATATCATTATTGAAGTTCCCCTTGGTACCATTGGAATTGATGAAGAGACAGGAAATAAAGAAGCCGAAGTTTTGAAAGATGGGGAAGAGGTCATTTGGCTCCAGGGAGGGAAAGGTGGTTTGGGCAATACCCATTTCAAAACCGCTACTAACCAGGCTCCCGAATATGCGCAACCCGGATTAGCTGGCGTGGAAGGCTGGAAAATTTTAGAATTAAAAGTGCTTGCCGATGTGGGATTGGTCGGCTTGCCGAATGCCGGAAAATCTACGCTGCTCTCAGTAATTACCGCTGCCAAACCCAAAATTGCAGATTATGCTTTTACCACGTTAACTCCAAACCTTGGCATAGTAGACTATCGCGATGGAAAAAGTTTCTGTATAGCCGATCTTCCGGGAATTATCGAAGGTGCTGCCGAAGGCAAAGGTCTCGGTCATCGTTTTCTCAGGCACATCGAACGCAACCCTGTCCTTTTATTTTTAATTCCCGCTGATAGCCCTGATCATAAAAAGGAATTTGAAATTCTAACAAAAGAACTGGAGAAGTACAATAGGGAATTATTGCACAAACAATTTATAATCGCCGTTAGCAAAACTGATCTGCTTGATGAAGAATTAATAGTCGCTATTAAAAAAGAACTGCCAAGAAATATTCCCCGAATTTTCATTTCTTCGATCACCGGTTTGGGATTGCCCGAATTAAAAGATCTTCTCTGGAAAGTTTTGAATGAACAACCACCCGACTAAAGAAAATCATGTTCTAATCAGTGATTAATCTGTCCAAACTTAAAGTCATACTGCATTTGAGGAATTTAAAGTACGTTTGTCGCTCCGAAGAAATCCCTCGGATTATAAATTTGCAATCATGAGAAAACTCGTCGTAACAATTATTCTATCGGTTATTTTTTTCTTTAAATCATTTGCTGATGAGGGCATGTGGCTCCCTTTGTTGCTCGGCCAGCAGGTGTACAGTGACATGGTTAAAAAAGGGCTGAAACTGACCAAGGAACAGCTCTATAGCATCAATAAGGCCTCGTTAAAGGATGCGATCATTATTTTCGGTGGCGGATGCACGGGGGAAATTGTAAGCCCGGAAGGTTTGATCTTTACCAATCATCATTGCGGCTACGATGTTATTGCATCCGCCAGCACTGTAGATCATAATTACCTTGCGAATGGTTTTTACGCAAAAACCCGGAGCGAAGAAATTCCAGCTGAAGGCTTATCAGTGCAATTTCTTTTGCGTATTGATGATGTGACAAGGGAAATAATGGACTCATTGCAAGGGTTGACAGGAATGGATCGGGTGCAGCGACAGCAGAGAGTGATCATGAACATCAACAACAGGCTTTCTGATACGGCAAATAGTATTGAAGCAAGAGTAAGCGCCTTGTTCAAAGGGAATCAATTCCTGGTTTTTAAATACCTCAGGTACAGAGATATTCGACTGGTTGGCGCGCCACCGGAAAGCATAGGCAAATTTGGTGGTGATACGGATAACTGGGAGTGGCCGCGGCATACGGGCGATTTCTCCATTTTTCGCGTGTATATGAGCAAAGATGGAAAGCCCTCCAGATATTCTACCGATAATATTCCTTTGAAACCAAAATGGTTTCTGCCTGTTTCTATCAAAGGAATGAAGGATGGTGATTATGCAATGATCTATGGCTATCCCGGCAGCACAAATCGTTACGAGACGTCTTATGGTGTTAAGCAAAAAATAGACATTGACAATCCTACATTGGTGAAGCTTCGCGATGTTCGCTTGAAATACATGTTCGAGGAAATGAAAAAAGATCCGGCTGTCAGATTGCAATTAGCACCCTCCTACGCAAGTATTGCAAACTACTGGAAATTTTATGACGGTGAAAGCAAGGAGCTAATAAAGTATGACGTTTATGGGCAAAAGAAAAAGGCCGAGGAGCAATTCGTTACGTGGGCAAAAGGAAAACCCGAGTATGAGAATATTTTCAGTGACTGGTCAAAGGCTTATGATGCGTGGCGACCCTATTCGAAAAACAGGATGTACATGAATGAAGGAATTTATGGTTCGCCGTTGATCATGTTCGCAGGAAGTTTGTTGCAATTAGAAAATGCCCTGGTAAATACAAAGGCTACGCAGGCAGATGTAAAAAAAGCGATCGATGCAGCCAACAGCTACAGGAAGAGTTTCCTGGAAGAGGAGAATAAAACTTCAGATCAGAATATACTTGCCGCGGTAACAAAAATGTATTACGAAGATGTGTCGCAGGACCAGCATCCAACGGGCTTTTACAATAACCTGAGAAATCAATACGGCGATCTGAAAGACGAGGCGACTTACAAAAAATTTGCAGCCGATGTGTTCAGTAAGACCATGCTTCTCGACGACGCAAAGTGGAATGATTTCGTCGCGCACCCTGATGCAAACAAATTGCAACAAGATCCTGCTTTTGATTTTGCCAGCACGTTCACGAAGAATTATAACGGCAAGTACTCGCCTTATTACCAGCAATTCGTTGCAAAGAATAATGAATTGGGACGACTGTACTTGAAGGGCATTATGCAAATGGATACTGTGAAAGCAAAGAAAATGTATCCCGACGCCACATTCACCATGAGAGTAAGCTTCGGCAGTGTAAAAAGCTACAATCCCCGCGATGCCGTGCATTACAATTACGTTACCACTGCAAAAGGTGTCCTCGAAAAATATTTGCCGGGCGATTATGAATTCGATCTTCCGGCAAATGCGGTTGAACTGATGCGCAAAAAAGATTTTGGG
>VBAQ01000317.1:3719-5016 GCA_005883765.1 Bacteroidota bacterium | reverse complement strand
GGTTTGTACGGATTGGTTTCGTTTATGACAGCGCAAAAAACAAAAGAAGTGGGCATACGAAAAGTGTTGGGCGCATCGGCTCAAAGTATTGTATATCTTTTTTCAAAAGAGTTTACGATACTTATCGGCATTGCATTTTTAATATCTGCACCGCTGGGATATTATTTAATGCATCAATGGCTGTCTGGTTTTTATTATCATATAGGATTGAGTTGGCTTGTGTTTATTTTGGCAATTCTTATCTCAATAATTATTGCATGGTTAACTGTTGGCTACAAAGCAATAAAAGCAGCTATAGCAAACCCTGTTAAATCTTTACGAACAGAGTGAGTAAAGATTTAATCCCGACCGATGGCGTCGGGGTGAAGAGCCTGAGAACGGAATGAAGCAATTTGAAAATTTGGTTATTTCCCGCCTATCGGCAGACAGGGAAAATTTGAAAATGATGGATTCACTTAAAACGTAAAACTTACAACTTAAAACTTCTATAATGTTTAAAAATTATTTAAAAATCGCCTGGCGAAATCTTCTTAAAAACAAAACTTCTTCTTTTATTAATATAAGCGGATTAGGTGTAGGAATGGCTGTTGCAATACTTATTGGTCTTTGGATCTTTGATGAGCTTTCATTTAACCGTTATCATAAAAATTATGATCGCATTGTCAAGGTAATGGACCACCAGGGATGGCACGGGCAAAACAATACGAATGACGTTTTGCCCATACCTCTTGGCGCCGCACTTCGGACAAGTTATGAAAGTGATTTTAAGTATGTAACGATGGTGAGGCAGACAGAAGAACATGTGATCGCATCAGGCGATAAAAAATTTACACAAGAAGGTAACTATATGCAGGCCGACGCTCCTGAAATGTTCGGCCTGGAAATGATATATGGCAGTAGAACTGGCTTGAAAGACCCGAATTCGATATTGCTTTCACATAGGCTTGCAAAAAAATTGTTTGGAAATGTTGACCCTACTGATAAGCTCGTACAGATAGATGCTAATGCAAACGTAAAAGTGACCGGTGTGTTTAAAGACCTGCCCGCTAATTCTGAATTCAGAACAACTACTTTCATTGCACCATTTGACCTGGCCAATTTTAATAAGACTGATTGGGGTAATTATAATATGTTCATTTATGCTCAACTCAATCCCAATGCTAGCGTAAATAATATATCGGCTAAAATAAAAAACATTCTTGCAGATAAAAACAAAGAACAGGAGGCAACACATAGTTTGTTTCTTCAGCCAATGAGCAAATGGCATCTGTATTCCTCTTTTGAAAATCATCTAGCA
>VBAQ01000317.1:3029-3694 GCA_005883765.1 Bacteroidota bacterium | reverse complement strand
TGAACAAATGAAGTTCATTTGGTTTTATGGGATTATCGGTGCCTTTGTGTTGCTTCTTGCCTGCATCAACTTTATGAATCTTAGTACTGCCCGTTCTGAAAAAAGAGCAAAGGAAGTAGGTATTCGCAAGGCAGTAGGCTCGTTGCGAAGCCAATTGATCCAACAATTTTATGGCGAATCCTTATTGATATCATTTTTTGCTTTTGTCTCATCTCTTGTGCTTGTCCAATTTATTTTGCCCTGGTTCAATACTGTAGCAGATAAAGAAATAAATATTTTATGGTCTAATCCAATGTTTTGGACAGTGTGTTTTGCATTTATATTTCTTACCGGTTTATTGGCCGGAAGTTATCCTGCGTTATATCTATCCTCATTTAATCCCGTAAGAGTTTTGAAAGGAACATTCCATACAGGAAGATTTACAGTTGCTCCACGCAAAGTATTAGTTATTGTTCAATTTACTGTTTCCATTGCGTTGATTATTGGAACAGCGATCGTTTATTGTCAGATTCGATATGCTAAAAACAGGCCCGTTGGATATTCACAAGCCGGTCTGATTACTATGGAGATGAAATCACCAGATTTTAACCAGAAGTATGATGTATTAAAAACTGAATTAACGAATACCGGTGTAGTAGCGGGTGTAGCGAGAGCAAACTATTCAA
>VBAQ01000317.1:0-2976 GCA_005883765.1 Bacteroidota bacterium | reverse complement strand
ACCCATTGAGGGACAATCTTTCAATACAATTTCTGTGTCGCCTGAATATGGCAAAACGGTTGGCTGGGAACTGGAGCAAGGAAGGGATTTTTCAAAAGAATTTGCCAGCGACTCTGCAGGTATTGTACTAAATGAGTCGGCGGTGAAATTAGCCGGATTAAACAATCCCGTGGGTCAAACCGTAAAATGGGAACCAGGCTGGCGTGAACCCAGCTACTACAAAATAATAGGAGTAGTAAAGGATATGGTAAAAGGTTCACCCTTTAAAACAACTTTTCCCTCCGTTATTTTTTTAGGAGACGGAAACTGGTTATTTGTCAGGATCAATACCAATACAAGTATTCATGAGGCATTGTCAAAAATTGAACTCGGATTTAAGAAAGTAATTCCAACGCTTCCTTTCGATTACAAATTCGTAGATGAGGAATATGGTTTAAAGTTCGCAGAGGAAGAGCGCATTGGTAAATTGGCTACCTTCTTTGCAATACTGGCAATTTTCATTTCCTGTATGGGTTTATTTGGACTGGCATCCTATGTTGCTGAACGACGCACAAAAGAAATCGGTGTTCGAAAGGTTTTGGGAGCCTCTGTCTTCAACGTTTGGAAATTATTATCAAAGGATTTTATAACGCTCGTCATTATTTCCTGCTTTATCGCGACCCCTCTTGCATGGTATTTCCTTCATGAATGGTTGCAGAAATATGAATATAGAACTAAAATGTCCTGGTGGGTATTCGCAGGAGCTGTCGGATGTGCATTATTGATTACGTTACTTACTATTAGCTTCCAGGCAATAAAAGCAGCGATTGCAAATCCTGTTAAGAGTTTGAGAATGGAATAAGCAGGTGAATGGTGAACAAAAGGAACTTGTGAACTTGTAAATTTAGAACTTATGTTTAAAAATTATTTCAAAACCGCATTCAGAAGTTTGATCCGTAACAGGAATTACACTATTATCAACATCGCCGGATTGTCTGTTGGTATTGCCGTTTGTATGATGATCTTTATCATTATACAGTTTCATACAAGCTATGATGATTTTCATAAAAACAAAGACCGCATCTATCGTGTGCTAACCGAATATCATCATGCAGATGCAGCAACTGTTTCTTATGGGAAAGACGTTCCTTTTCCAATGCCCACAGGATTGAAAACGGCTTTTCCTCAAATAGAACAAGTAGCTCCAATTTTTGCAAGCCACGATGATAAATTGCTGATAACTGACGATAACGGAACAACGGTAAAGCAATTCAAAGAAGACAAAGGTGTATTTTTTGCAGAGCCTTCATTCTTTAAAATGTTTGATTTCCCTCTGCTCGCAGGTTCGTATGAATCATTAAAAGAACCGAACAATGTTTTGCTTACAAAAGAGATTGCAGAAAAATATTTCGGTGACTGGAAAACAGCAATGGGCAAAACCATTAAACTGGAATTAGGCGGCTATATATTCGAGCACGGCACTGATATATTGAAAGTGTCAGGTATTCTTGCTAGCATACCTGCAAATACAGACTTTCAGCTAAAACTTGTTGTGGCTTATGGAACAGGTTCTACCGGAAGTATTATGGCAACAAACACCGATTGGGAGGATAGAACGAATTCAGGTTTTGGTTGCTATATCATGCTACCTCCAAATACTTCTTTTGAAAATTTCAATCAGCAGCTAAGCGCATATTCAAGAAAAGTTGAATCGCCTGATGATAAGGATAGTCATATTATACAACCATTAAGTGCGGTGCATTATGATACACAAACAGGTAATTACAGCAACAAAGCAATCAGCCATGAACTGCTCAATGTATTGTGGCTGATTGCAGCATTCATTCTGCTAATTGCCTGCGTAAACTTTATCAACCTCTCCACTGCACAAGCTGTTAATCGTGCAAAGGAAGTTGGCGTAAGAAAAGTTTTGGGAAGTAATAAGTCTCAATTGCAAATCCAGTTCATTATTGAAACATTTTTGATAGTTACAATTGCTGTAATGCTTGCAGCAGTTATTACAATTCTTGCATTGCCTTATATGAATCAACTTTTAGAGCTTTCGCTTTCATTCAACATGCTAAGCAATCCTGCAGTTATTTTATTTCTTTTAACTGTAACAATTGTTGTAACCGCACTCGCCGGCTTTTATCCTTCTATTGTTTTATCACGTTTCAATCCTGTTAACGCTTTAAAGAGTAAGCTCACAGTAAATACGGCAAAGGGAATTTCATTAAGAAGAGGATTGGTAGTATTTCAATTCATCATTGCACAGGCACTCATCATCGGAACACTCATCATTGTACAGCAAATGAATTATTTTATGGATCAACCCTTAGGCTTCGATAAAGATGCAATTATAAATGTTCCTTTCCGTGTAGATAGTGCCTGGTTCAGCAAGGCGGATTATTTAAAGCAACAGTTATTGTCAGTAAACGGCGTGCAGGCAGTAAGCTTCAGTTCCAACACGCCGGTTGAAGATGCTAATGATATGTGGAGCACATTCAAGTTTGACCATGCAACAAAAGAAGAAGATTTTAAAGCTATTACCAAATTCGCCGACAACGAATATGTGCCGGCTTATAAATTACAACTGGTAGCCGGAAGAAATTTGCAACCCTCCAAAATGACAAGAGAATTTTTGGTGAATGAATCGCTTGTAAAAAGTTTAGGGCTTAAAAAACCGGAAGATATACTGAACAAAGAAATAAGTATATGGGGTGATAAGATAAAATGTCCTGTTGTTGGCGTGCTGAAGGATTTTAATGACAGATCTTTTCGTAATGATCTTGCACCATTGCTTATTACCACAAACGGCACTATGTACAACCAGGCAGGAATAAAACTTGAAACGAAAAACATTTCTTCTACACTGCAATCTGTTAAAACAATCTGGGAGCAAACCTATCCTGATTTTGTTTATGAATACAGGTTTCTTGATGATAAAATTACAAGTTTTTACAAACAGGAAAACCAGTTATCGCAGTTGTATAAAAT
>VBAQ01000059.1:33899-34382 GCA_005883765.1 Bacteroidota bacterium | reverse complement strand
TTTACCATCTCTCTCCCCAGCGGTGATGCCGTCAATCTGCCGGCCCAACTCAATACACCGGCTCACGCTATCAACTGGGATCACGGATTTGGCACCATTGAATAATGCCGTCGCGATGGTGGAAGTGGCTCTTAATACGTCGATGATCACAACAATACTGTTGCTAACATCATACAAATGCACAAGAGCAGGTGAAAGGGAAGTATGCAGAGATGGCTTGCTACTCATTCGGCGCAAAAGTAAAGGAAAGAGTATTTACTTGTCCAGCAGCCTTCTCCATTTGTTGCTTTCAGCATATTCTTTGATCACCTTATTTCGTTGCTGAATAAGATTTTTTAAATAGCGCGTAAGATAAAACGAGTTAAGCAGCTTTCCCATCGTACCATAAGGACTTTCGAAATGGAACAGATCGATCATAATTGTTCCGTTGTCGCATGGTTTGAAATGATGTTCATGTTTCATGAGCTTAAAAGAACCATCGAT
>VBAQ01000059.1:17873-33811 GCA_005883765.1 Bacteroidota bacterium | reverse complement strand
GTTTCCCCTTCCAGGTGACGGTTTCGTCCCTTCCAATAAGGCCGAACCTTGTTCCAGCAACGGCCTCTTCCTTGTGTTGTCTCATGGATTCTTTGTGCAATTCAACATTGCGACTGAGATCGAACACCCTTTCCACGGGTGCCTCAATAAAAGTTGTAAGATGTATCAATGGCATGGGATATGGATTATGTGGGTTAAATTATTATTTTTTTTCCCAGGAAACAAGTGGCCGCAAAATCAATTTTATGAAAAAGGGATCTTGACCACCTTTCCCTGCAAAAGTTTGGTGCGAACTTTTATATAAATAATTGTATCAAGTGGAGTGAACGCTTTTCTCACGTATCCCATTCCAATGGCCTTTCCCAGGCTGGGTGACTGGGTGCCTGAAGTCACTGCGCCAATGGGCACGTCATCAAAATCTTTGATCTCGTATCCATGCCGTGGGATTCCTTTTTCAGTCATTTCAAAACCCACGAGTTTTCGCTCTACCCCTGCTGCTTTTTGGGTTTCCAAAATTTGTTTCGCTGTAAAGTCCTTATTAAATTTTGTGATCCAACCGAGACCAGCTTCAAGCGGCGTCGTTGTGTCATCAATATCATTTCCATAAAGACAGTAACCCATCTCTAATCGCAGTGTGTCCCTTGCACCAAGGCCAATCGGTTTCAACCCCTGTGGTTTTCCGGCGTCAAAGATGGCGTCCCAGATCTTGTCGGCGGCCGCATCCCTGTCTTCAAAATAAATTTCAACACCTCCTGCACCCGTGTAACCGGTTGCACTGACCAGTACATTGTCTACCCCGGCAAATTTTCCTTTTACGAACGTGTAATACTTCAGATTCAAAATATCTATTTCAGTTAAGGGCTGTAAGATCTTTGTGGCATTGGGTCCCTGGATCGCCAGCAGGCAGGTTTTATCAGAAATATTGTGCAACTCAACATTTTTATGATTGTATGCGTCGATCCAATTCCAATCCTTTTCAATGTTAGAAGCATTCACCACGATCATATAAACTTTATTTTCTTCAATGCAATAAACCAAAAGATCATCCACAATTCCACCGGCCTCATTTGTTATACAACTGTATTGCGCTTTACCCGCGGTAAGTTTTGATGCATCATTTGTTGTAACTCTCTGTAGCAGATCCAAAGCATTTTCTCCTTTCAAAATGAATTCACCCATATGACTGACATCAAACACACCGGCATTATTTCTGACGGCAGCATGTTCATCATTGATGCCCGTGTAACTAATCGGCATGTTGTAACCGGCAAACTCAGCCATCTTTGCTCCCAGCGCTATATGCTTTTCTGTAAATGGAGTGTTCTTCATCGAAAGAAATTTAGGGAGCAAATGTAAAAGCAATTTTACTTCGCGGCCCCATAAAAGAAAGGCCCTGCTAAAAAACAGAGCCTTCGGTCCCGATTTATCGGGACTCCAACTTCAACCGAGTTTAGTTGAGTAAAGTTGTGAATGGCGAATAAGATATTCTATCAGCGTATGCAACGTCCCTTGCCTTGCTCACACTTTGCTGTTTGCTGCTGTCCTTTTTTTGAAGACTATCGCGTTTTTCCTGCTGTTCGATAGTTTTCAATTCTTCCTGTAATTCTTTCTTTCTGTTTTGTCGTTCCTCGTTGTTATCATCGTACCGGTATTCGCCATCATTTTTTTTGGCGGGCTTAAGAGGATCAAATAAAACACCATCCTGCCCCATCGTGTAGTCAACACCCGCTTGCAAACCGAAAAAATCATCATAGTCCCAATCACTTTGCCAACGGTGGCCCCAGTATCTTCCTCCTCTTACAGACCTCCGAACAACCCATGGATTATATGAGTCAAGCACAGATTCATCAAAATTTATTTTCTTCCCAGCCGGCATGCCAATTTCAACAATCACGCCTTGTCCGCGAAATTTGCTGTTCCGGTCAATCGTCAAAGCGCTGCCCAGGTTCAAAATGCTATCCTGTGAACTTACATTGAACATTGTTTTTGCAGCGCGGTTCTGGGCATCGGACAAAGTACTGCCCGTGCTATATTTATAGATCCTGACATGATAAAGTGAATCGTCGCTTTTTCCCACCCGGATCTTTACATTATTGTACCTCATCGTATCGTCCGTTATATCCCAGCCCGCATTATCATCATGGATCCACCACATGGAACCGCTGTAGCGAACCTGCGGCTCGTTCACTCTGACTATCATTCTTCCTTTCGCGGGTTGCGAAACAGGAACCTCAATTGCATCAGTTCGATCATAAACTCTCAGATCCTTTGCAATACTTGCGGCAAAGATCACCGCGCAGATCCAGCCAATTACCCAGAGGCCGCCAAAGATCCAGCCCAAGTGATGATTCCTTGAGCGCACCCGTACTACTCTCCTGATGAGCCACGTCATGAATGCAAGGACAGGCACGGTGATAAAGAACAACAGTGTACCCCACGCAGAAAGTTTTTGAAGGTTAGATGTCCACAGAAAATTATTGATAGGACCAGCAGCTACGCCGCCAAAGATCAAAACCATCAGTGCAGCAAATAATGATAGGGCAATACATCCGGCGACAAAAATGAAAAATGCTTTAAAAATGACGCCAATGATGTGTCCGAGTCCCCTTGCCGCGGGTCTCGCAGTTTGAGCCACCTCGTTTGCCCACGCTTTTCCCCGTGTACTTGCAAATTCCTTTGCTTTGCCTCCCAACTCTTGCGCAGACGCTTTTACTTCATTTCCCCAATTTTGCATGCGAGTCTTCACATCACCCATTCCTTCCTGCACATTCTGACGAATACGATTCACATCTACTTTCTCTCCGCGCATTTCCATTTTCTCGAATGGGCTTCTTGCTTCAGGTAAAACCATCCAGAGGATGATGTATACAAGAATGAAGGTTCCAGTGAACGGAGCTATGACTATGTTGGGAAATATATCACGATGCCAGGAAAAGAAAATGCCACTAAACGTTCCGAAAATTATGTTGAGCAATAGTGGTGACACCAGGATCAAACGAATGACCCAGGCCTGTATATTGAAGTATGCCCCTAATCCACCGGCAACTCCAGCGATCACTTTATTATCTGGGTTACGGAACAATCTTTTTCCTGTGTAATTATCCAGGTCTTTAGACGGCAACACTATCCAAAGGATGATGTAAAGAAGAATGCCGAAACCCGCAGTAAAAACAAAAAGCAACATCAAAATTCTCATCACGGCGGGATCTATGTCAAGATAATTCGCAATACCTGAAGCAACACCTCCCAAAATTTTGTCACTCGAATCGCGATATAACCGACCTCTTTTTTTACCCGTATATGTTTCTTCCTTTGCTGACGTTTTTTGCTGTGTTGACACAGTTTCCGTTTCTGCAGCATCAAAATCCTCGGGTCTTCCCATAGATGCGATGATCTCATCCACATCAGCATCTGTAACCGATTCGGCTCCCTTCCTGATCTTTTCATTCATCAATTCGGCCATGCGACTTTCAATATCATTGATGATCTCATCGCGACCTTCTTCATTTATAAAATAGCGCCGAAGAGATTCAATATAGGCCTGCAGCTTTTCATAAGCAGAATCTTCTATCGGTATTACTCTGCCGCTGAGGTTTATGTTGATGATCTTTTTCATTGTCTTAAATTTTTGGTTGAAGCCCGCTGAGGCGGGAGAAAAATTGTTATTGGTTGAGTGGTTCGTTTGAATTTTTATTTGCCAAAGCATTTACTCCGTTTGCTAACTCCTGCCAGGTTTGCTCAAGCTCTTTGTAGAAAGCTTCACCCTTCGGTGTTAGTGAAAAATATTTCCTGGGAGGACCGGAATTACTTTCTACCCAAAAATATTTCCTGGGAGGACCGGAATTACTTTCTACCCATCGATAGGTGAGCATTTCTGCATTTTTCAACCTTGTCAGCAACGGGTACAAGGTGCCTTCCAAAATATGCAAGCCAGTGCTCCTCATTTCTTCCACTATGTCGCTAGGATAAGCCTCACCCCGGCGGATAATAGAAAGGATGCAGAATTCGAGTATCCCTTTCCTCATCTGGCTCTGTGTATTTTCTATGTTCATATTCAGGTTTAAAAAGTCCAAAATCAACTTAACCGCACAAATGTAAGGTGATATTTGGTACTATACAACACATAGTACCAAGTTTTTTTAGGTAGTGGCCTATAAATTCATAGCCTGGTTTGGCTGAAATGCAGATGCAGCGGGCATTTTAGGTTGAAGGAACCCTGTGCGGCGAAGGGAAAGAAATGTACAAATGGTAAAATAATGGGTATAAGCGGGGCATTATTGCTTGAGAAACAAAGCCTCATCAACCTCCTGATCACAAAGGGCATAGCGACTTACGCCATTGATGAGCATCTCGTCCAAAGCGCTGATCACATTTTTATAGGAGCTTTCGTTTCCTGGTTTGATAAGGACAACTAATTCTTTTTTGTCAATCCCTTTCGCCTCGAGCGCATTTTGTTTTTGACGGATGATATTTCCCAGGCCAGTTGTTTCACTGAAAGGAGTTTCATAAACCAATTTCTTTTTCATAGCCTCCTCCATGGTGCCGAAGTAATAGAAAATCTCATCGCTCCCAGGTAACAAAATAGTCAGCGATTTAGACTCCTGTATTTTGATTGAGTCACCCGTATGAGGCATATACAGATTGGTAATTGCCGGTTTTGAAATTTCGGTTGTAAAAATGAAGAAAGCGATAAGTAGAAATCCAAGATCAACCATGGGTGTCATGTCAATGCTTAGGCTGTCCTTGTGCATTCTCCGACCCCGATTTTATTTATTTTCTCAGCGATAATTATTTCGGTCATAACAGTAGCTTTGTAATAAGATACTGTCATAGATAAATTCCACATCATTTGTGGAATTGACTTTGGTCATTCGGTGTAAACAGATCTGCATTTAGCTTCACAAAAAACAAGGCGATGAAAACGATCGTTGTTCCGGTTGATTTTTCCGACATTTCGAATAATGCAATGGAATATGCAGTTGGTCTTGCAAGAAATACTGGGAGCAGTATTTTGTTATTCCACGCCTACCAGGTTCCTGTTAGCATGACAGACGTTCCGATCGTATTGGTATCAGTAGAAGATCTGCAAAAAAATGCAGAGAGTAAAATGGCTCAGGTAAAAAAGTCCGTAGAGCAAGCAACAAGTGAAGCAGTGAATGTTTATGCTGAAACAAAATTGGGTGACACTGTTGATGAACTGGAAAATATTTGCAATCATGTAAAACCTTTTGCGGTGGTAATGGGCACAAAGGGGGCCACAGGACTGGAAAGAGTTTTTTTTGGAAGCACTACCTTAACTACCATAAAACATTTAACCTGGCCTGTAATTGTTGTGCCTCCCGGAAAAAATTATTCTACAATCAAAAGGGTAGGCTTTGCCTGCGATTTCAGAGAAGTTGTAAAAACCACCCCAACACATTTCATCAAAGAGTTTGTAAGGGAATTCAATGCAGAATTGCATGTGCTAAATGTGGATTGGAAAAACTCTCACTTCAAGCCGGAAACCCCTGAAGAATCAGTATTGCTTCATACCATGCTGGAAGAATTGAATCCGAAATATGATTTCATTGATGATGCAAATATCGAGGCAGGAATTGAAAAATTTGCAGAAAAGAACAACCTGGATCTCGTAATAACGATTCCCAAGAAGCATAAATTACTTGAAGGATTATTCAGAAAGAGCCATACAAAAGACCTGGTATTTCATTCTCACATTCCCATCATGTGTGTGCATGAGTAAAACTCCATGCAAGCAGGACGCACTTAAAAATCAGCGCTCTTCGGCGCCCTCGGGAATGCAATTACATCCCTGATGTTATTCATGCCCGTTACGAATTGAACCATTCTTTCAAAACCTAGTCCGAAGCCGGCATGAGGAACTGTGCCAAATCTTCTGGTATCCAAATACCACCAGAGCTGATCAACAGGCACATTCATTTCTTTCATTCGCTGTTCCAATTTTTCTAATCTTTCCTCGCGTTGTGATCCACCCACGATCTCGCCAATTCCAGGCGCTAAGATGTCCATTGCAGCCACCGTTTTACCATCATCGTTCTGCCGCATATAGAATGCTTTTATTTCCCTGGGATAATTTGTTAGAATCACGGGCTTCCTGAAATGTTTTTCCACCAGGTATCTTTCATGCTCGCTTTGCAAATCCATTCCCCAGCCAGTGATGGGGAATTGAAATCTCTTTTTCTTATTATGATTGCTCTCTTGTAAGATGCTAATCGCTTCCGTGTAGGTCAGCCTTTCAAAATTGTTGTTCAATACAAATTCAAGTTTTTCTACCAATCCCATTTCACTGCGCTTCTCCTGCGGTAATTGCTTTTCTTCATCTGCCAGACGTTGGGCAAGAAACTCGAGGTCGTCTGAACTATTATCGATTGCATACCTGATAATGTATTTGATGAATTCTTCGGCAAGGTTTGCATTATCCTCCAGGTCGTAGAATGCCATTTCCGGCTCGATCATCCAAAACTCCGCAAGATGACGCGGCGTATTTGAATTTTCCGCTCTGAAAGTGGGACCAAACGTATAAATATCACCAAAGGAAGTAGCAGCTAATTCTCCTTCCAGTTGCCCGCTGACTGTAAGATTTGTACCTCGACCGAAAAAATCCTCTTTGAAATTTATGCTGCCATCTTCGTTCTTTGGCAAATTTTCAAGAGGAAGTGTCGTTACCCGGAACATTTCGCCGGCGCCTTCTGCATCGCTTGCTGTAATGATAGGAGTCTGCAAATACAAAAACCCTTTATCATTAAAAAATTTGTGAACGGCAAATCCCAACGTATGGCGTACTCGAAATACAGCTCCAAAAGTATTTGTTCGAAAACGCAGGTGTGCAATTTCCCTTAGAAATTCCAGGCTGTGTTTTTTAGGTTGAAGGGGATATTTCTCCGGGTCACTTTCTCCTAAAATTTCAATTTGTTCTGATCTTAGCTCCAGCTTTTGTCCCTTGCCCAGCGATGGGATCACAACGCCGCTCACTTTTAAAGCAGCTGATGTAGTAATTCCTTTCAGAAAAACATCGCCATATTTTCCGAGTTCGACAACCACTTGCAAGTTGGTATTGGTTGAGCCATCATTCAAAGCAATAAATTGGTTGTTACGAAAAGTCCGCACCCAGCCCATTACGGTCACCTGCTGATTATTTGGCTCCAGGCTCAAAAGTTCTTTAATCTTTATTCGCTTGTTGAACATTAGTGAAAATTGAGGCAGGCAAAGATAACCACTGATTACACTGATTTAACGATTCGCTTCAGGTGAGCGAGTTGAATAAAACCTGCCAACACTTCTGTTCGCTAAACACGCAGTGATGCGTCGCGCAAGAGACCAGTCGCGCCCAATCATTTTTCAGGATACTAACACGCTCACAGGGCAAATCATAAGGATAAAAATTTTTGATTTCCAGTATTTCGGCGTATACTTGCAAGAGAAAACAGCCTGATAAGCTCATTACTCCTTAGTTAGCTGATCAGTATTTTAAAGTTCCCATTCAAGTAAACCCTAAAATTTCAGTTTTTTAAGATTGGTGACGGTGATTGGTGATTAACTCAAAATTTTTATGTACGATATTCTTCAATTGAACGACATGATCGTTCCAGAGCTGTTAGATATTGCCGAACAGCTGAAAATTCCTAACGCAAAAAAAATGGACAAGCAGGAACTTGTTTACAAAATTCTCGATAACCAGGCTATCGCCGGAGCTAAAACAAGCAACGACGGCAAAAGCAAGCAGCGCAAGCGCATTATAAAAACGACGACTGGCAATAGCACGGAAGAGGCTATAGTAGAATCAAATGATAAAAAAACCACTAAAAAACTTCACGCAAAAAAGGAAGAAAAGCCTATTCTGAAAAAAGGTCGCAAAAAAGAGGAGGTGATGGATTCTGTGGGTGAGGAATTAACGCCGTCAGACGACGATGTTGAAATTCCTGAAACAACCAGTACGCCGGAAATCATTTCAACGGAGGATGAAGGGAGTTCTGAAACGACGCCCGCGCAGACCGCAAAAATTTATCCCCAACGTCGCGATCAGATATTCAATATTGAATTTGATGGCGTGATCATGAGCGAAGGAGTATTAGAGATGATGCCAGATGGTTACGGCTTTCTCCGCTCGTCCGACTATAATTATCTCTCCTCTCCTGATGATGTTTATGTGTCGCCCTCTCAAATAAAATTATTCGGTTTGAAAACCGGTGACACAGTCTTTGGTGCAGTTCGCCCGCCAAAAGAGGGTGAAAAATATTTTGCCTTGTTAAAGGTGGATACCATCAATGCAAAAAGACCAGAGGAGGTTCGCGACCGGGTTCCGTTTGATTATCTTACCCCGCTGTTTCCTTACGAAAAATTAAATCTTTTTGATAGTCCCGATAATTATTCGACGCGTATCATGGATCTGTTCACCCCAATTGGGAAGGGACAAAGAGGCTTGATAGTCGCCCAGCCAAAAACCGGTAAGACGGTATTGCTAAAGGCTGTGGCCAATTCCATTGCAAAAAATCATCCTGAATGCTACTTGATGGTCGTGTTGGTAGATGAAAGGCCTGAGGAAGTTACCGATATGGAACGAAGTGTTAGAGCCGAAGTGATCGCTTCTACTTTTGATGAGCCTGCGGAAAAACATGTGAAGGTTTCTACCATGGCCTTGCAAAAAGCAAAACGCCTGGTAGAATGCGGACATGATGTTATTATCCTGCTTGATTCTATTACCCGCTTAGCCCGCGCCCATAACACGGTCGCGCCCGCCAGTGGAAAAGTATTATCCGGTGGCGTCGAGGCCAATGCAATGCAAAAGCCAAAACAATTTTTCGGTGCTGCCAGGAAGATCGAGAACGGCGGCTCACTCACCATTCTTGCAACCGCGTTGATCGACACCGGGAGCAAAATGGATGAAGTGATCTTTGAAGAGTTCAAGGGAACAGGTAATATGGAATTGCAATTGGATAGAAGGTTGTCCAATCGCCGCATTTATCCTGCTATTGACCTGGTGGCTTCTTCAACCCGGCGTGATGATCTGTTGCTGGAAAGAGATGTACTGCAGAGAATGAATCTGCTTCGGGTTTATCTTACTGACATGAATACTGAGGAAGCCATGAATGAATTGCTAAAACGAATGAAAGGCACAAAGGATAATTATGAATTCCTTGCCAGTATGAACGGCTGATAATAATGACACAAATTATGCAAGTGAAACCGCCGATTTTGGGCGGTTTTGTTTTTATGAATTTGAGAGGTGGCCATTGAAAAAATAAATATCGAAACATTCCTGGAGCTGTCGAAACAGCACGTTGTGATTGACGTGCGTTCACCGGCCGAGTATGATCATGCACACATTCCCGGCGCTTTAAATCTTCCATTGTTTACCGATGGAGAAAGGAAAATTGTAGGCACAGCTTACAAACAGCAAAGCCGGGAAGCCGCCATCAAGATCGGGCTTGATTTTTTTGGCCCAAAGATGAGGAAGATGGTGGAAGAGGTAGAGTCGATAATGAGCAACAGGCAACAGGCAATGAGCGCTGAGGAGAATCTTAAACGTCAAAAAAACGAGTTGCCTATTGCGCATTGCCTATTGCTCTACTGCTGGCGTGGTGGCATGCGCAGCGCCGGATTGGCCTGGTTAATGGATTTGTATGGATTCAAAGTGTACACTCTTGCTGGCGGGTATAAAAGATTCAGGAATTATGTACTTGAAACCTTTAAACTTCCTTTTCCATTTAATATTCTTGGTGGTTACACAGGATCGGGAAAGACCGAAGTGTTGAGAAACCTGGAACGCCATGGAGAAGTGATCATCGACCTTGAAGAAATCGCTCATCACAGGGGGTCTGCATTCGGAAAGATCGGCTCGCAAAAGCAACCTTCGCAGGAAATGTTTGAGAATATGCTTGCACAGGAATTGAGGAACAAGTCAATTGTCCGCAGATCGCCAAGTCAGTATGTTAATGACACGGCGACCAATGGTACAACGATGCCCGTGTGGCTCGAAGATGAAAGTCAGCGGATCGGGGATCTTAATATTCCGCACGAACTTTGGAAAACAATACGGCGATCGCCGGTGTATTTTCTGGATGTGCCTTTTGAACAAAGACTGGGGCGTGTCGTGAACGAGTATGGCCAGTCAGATAAAGGAAAACTAATTGACTCTATTCTTCGAATTCAAAAAAGACTGGGAGGACCTGAAGCAAGGAACGCAATCAGTTTTCTTCATGAGAATAATACGGTAGAATCTTTCCGTATTTTATTGAAATATTACGATAAATGGTATTTAAAAAGCTTACACAACAGGGAGAAAGTAAATTCGTTATTAATACATATTTCCTGTGAAGACGTCGGGCCAGAAAATCTGAAGGCCCTTCGTCGGCAAGCTTTAATATCATGAAAAACCTGTACCTGATTGTCTGCTTACTACTATCTCCATTTGCTTTATTAGCACAGAACATTCACGGCCTTTGGGCCGGCACTATGGTGAATGACACACTGCAGGTAACCCAAAACTTTGAATTGGCACTGAGCGAATACCGGGGGAAAATTACCGGTTACACCTATCAAACTTATATTATCCGCGATACTTTTTATTACAGTGTAAAAAGAGTTAGGGCAGAACGAAAGGACGGGTTCCTGGTAGTTGAAGATGTCGAAAGAATTGGAGAAAACTTTCCGGATAAAGCCGCAAAAAAAGTAAAACTGACGGCAAAATTTCCTCTTATCAATGACACCACGATCGACTTTTTAAAAGGACATTGGAGCACTAATCAAACGAAAGTTTTTTATTCTGTTGGAGGCGACATGCAACTGGCAGAGCAGCCGGACAAAAAACAATCGGACCTGTTGGCTCATCTGGAGGAGATGAACGTGAAAACCGACATTGCGATTCATCAAAAGGAAAAGAAGAAAGATGGAATTGCCGCAAGGAATTCCGAGCCGACCACTCCGCAACAAAAAAATAATAAAAAAGTCTCTGAAACCAAACCCGCAGACGTTGTAAAAAATTCAAAGACTGTAACTGTCGACAAAAATACTTCGCCACAAATCAACAGTATTCAGAAAGCAGATGCATCCAGATCAGCAGATAACAAGGGGACGAATGTTGCCTCAGGTGAAGTTGCCGCGGGCGGCAAAGGGACAAATGTTGTTTCAAATAACAATTCTGCCAATGAAAATAATGCCACCATTCAAAATTCAGTTGCCAAACAAGAGCCAGTTCCTGGCAACCGTCGCACGCAGCAAAATAGTGTTGCTGATCCAAATAAAGGCACAGCACAAATTAAATCTGTTCCTCAAGTCACGATTCCGGAACAGAAAAAAACCATGGTCCAGCCGGTAGTTGATAAAAAACCAGTGACCGCGGAAAAAATTGACCAACAAAAAGTCATTAATACCGCTTCGATAAGCAAACCGGTCATTCAGAATAAGGAATTAATTGCACGCCCGAAAGAATTGCCCACCATTGTTGCTGAAAGAAAAAACGAATCGATCCAGGATCTTTATTTCAGGAATGACAGCCTGGTATTGTCGCTTTACGACAACGGGATTGTTGACGGAGATACCGTAAGTGTTTTTATGAATGGAGAAAATATTATTTCGAAACAAAGATTAAAAGAAGCTGCCACGAAAAAAACAATTTATATTTCTTCCAACGCGGATTCTGTACAACTAGTCTTATTCGCCGAAAACCTGGGGAGTATTCCGCCCAATACAGGACTGTTGACCGTTCGCGATGGTGATGATGTTTACCAGGTTCGGTTTAGTGCTGATCTGCAAAAAAATGCGTCCATTATGTTACGTAGAAGAAAAGATTAGTAAGTTGTGCATTTCCTCGAAATTTGCGCAACTGACACATGAACGATGGCCGATGATCCAATAAGACTCACTCAATATTCTCATGGTGCTGGCTGCGGATGTAAGATCTCGCCTAAAGTGCTTGATGAAATTTTAAGAACCAATCTCACTCTGCCTGACAGCGACAAATTGCTCGTTGGCAACAACACCCGGGATGATGCTGCAGTCTATGATCTGGGTGATGGGACGGCTCTCATTTCTACTACCGATTTTTTTATGCCGATTGTAGATGGGGCATTCGATTTTGGAAGAATTGCCGCAGCCAACTCGATCAGCGACGTCTATGCAATGGGAGGAAAGCCATTATTGGCTATTGCGATACTAGGCTGGCCGATTGACAAGCTTTCTTCGGAGTTAGCACAACAAGTTGTTGACGGGGGTCGCACAATTTGCAATGAAGCTGGAATTGCACTTGCGGGAGGTCATAGCATTGATTCACCAGAACCAATTTTTGGTTTGGCTGTCACAGGAATTGTACGCATTGAAAATTTGAAGAGAAACAATACCGCGGAAGAGGGAGACTATTTGTTTCTCACGAAACGGCTGGGTGTGGGTGTGCTGTCCACGGCGCAAAAAAGAAATTTGCTGAAGCAAGAGCATGTCTCCACGATGATAGATCAGATGGCAGCATTGAATAAAATTGGAGAGGCGCTTGGAAGGATGGAAGGTGTTACAGCTATGACGGACGTTACGGGTTTCGGTTTACTAGGTCATTTAATTGAAATGGCAGAAGGAAGCAACTTGAGTGCAGAGATCTATTATCAAAAAGTTCCATTGATCGACGGAATCCGTGAATATATTGATCAGCGTATTTCGCCCGATGCTACTTTCCGCAATTGGAATAGTTATAGTGATAAGGTAAAATTTGTCCGGGAGGACTCGTTTGGAGGAAATGGGGTAAATGTCATGGAAGCATTTACCATTCTGCCTGATCCGCAAACCAACGGTGGATTATTGTTTGCAGTAAAGAAAAAATCTGTTGCAGAAATAAAGGATTTTTTTGAAAGAGCAGACATGTCTGCTTTTGCAGAACCAATTGGAAGAATGATTTCAAAAAACGAAAAGATTGTTTACGTGAAACCGTAAGGCCTAAGCCGGGTTCAATTGATTCAAGAGTCCGAGTTTCTTCATCGCTTCGTATAGGAGTCTTAGTTTCTTATAATAATTCTGTTTCCACTGCCCTGGTTATTTCGTTGCATTTCATCCAGCATCTTGTCCCTTTCTTGAGTAAATTCTGAGGGAGTGACCTTCTTGCCTTTGTTTGGTTCTTTTATCGATGCAAGATCCGCCTTAGGTGAGATCTCGAGGGCTTTATAAATCATTCGGCCATTGCTGAGGTCAAGGGCAAGAATAAGTCCGGGTAACTGGCCCTGTACTTCCGGACCTGCCGGTACCGGGATATCGCTAGTGAACCACGCAACGATTGTGCTCGTGTCGTTAATTTCCTTTCTTTCCATTTTGCCATTGTCCATGGTCATTTGCATACGTTGACCGATTCGCTGTGCGGTTGCCTTTTGGCAAACATGACCAAGTATGGTTTGAGTTTCCCCGCCGAGTTTCCAGCTTAGCTTGCGAATACTGTCGCCAACAATAAATTTTTTGTCGAACATTTCTCTTTGCTCAATAACCCGGGCGTTGTTAAAATCGTAAAATACCACATCATTCTGCCCAGGACCCACCATTCGTATTTGCATCCCTCCTTCCCCAGATTCTTCATTGTTGTCGTCCTCATCGATATGTTTCCATAGCGACTGGTTATTACCAAATATCAACTCAAATTTATCCGTCCGAGTCCTCGGTAACATTTGTGACACAGCATCATTGTCATTGACATTAACTTGCATCTGAATCGTTCTTTCATATACCACCCGTCCTTCTTTCTGCTGTGCCTGCAGCGAGTTCAGAGATAATAGCGCAAGACAAACCGGTAATAACTGCCTCATATTTTTGATTTAAGATCAAAACTAAAATTTCGTTCATCGGAAAAAAGTTAACACACCTTGCATTATGGTTAATAAAGGTTAATGGCGCCAATTCAAGGAAATGGTATGTCTACATTTGCATACGAATCGTAACAGATGAAAAAAACAAAGGTCATTCATAGTACGGCGAAACATTATGAACCGTTTTTATTCCTGATGTTCGTTACGATAGTTGTTATCGTGGGATTCCAGGTTTATTGGCTAAAAAATAATTATGACAGGGAAAAGCGTTCCATGCAGATCAAGGCCAATGTGGCTTTCCAGGAAACGGTACGGCATTTACAGGCTGTTAGTTTGAAATTAGAAGAACCTCATCCACTTGATTCTTTACATAAGACCAAAATGAGAGTGTTTGTCGATGGAGACTTTCATCAATCCGACGTGAATGTAAAACTTTTGCCAAGGAAAGAGATCGTTACGATGGTAAATGCTATGCGGGACAAATTGAGAGATTCATTAAAAAACGGCCAGGTCAACTCTGCCGTTATTATTTCGATGAACAAAGACGAGGGTCCCCGTTACATGCCCAATGATTCTTTACCCGGCAGATTTGACAGAAGAGTGGAAGGCGATAATAAGATATTTCAATTTTTATACGGAGTGGATTCCCTGCAGGACTCTTTAAAGATCCCGGAAATTATTTCAGCATATCAGAAAAGAATTAAGGCCGAGGAATTACCCATTCCTTTCAGTGTGATCAAACTCGGTAACACAACTGAAAATGACGACGAGGCTTTCTCGGATGTTACAGTCGGCTTTGTCCATCCCATCACCTATCATCTTGAACTCGGCAATACCTTTCCTTACCTCATAAAACGGATGACGCTTCCGATTTTATTTTCCATTTTTCTTATCGGGGTCACCATACTTTCTTTCGTGTTGCTTTACCGGAATTTGCTGAAACAGCAGAGGTTGGCAACACTGAAGAATGAATTCATTGGAAACATTACGCATGAATTAAAGACGCCGATCGCAACGGTTGGAGTAGCGATAGAGGCACTGAAAAATTTTAATGCCTTGGAAGACCCTCAACGGACGGAGGAATACCTTGATATTTCTGCAAATGAATTACAGCGCTTGAATTTGTTAGTTGATAAGGTGCTTAAACTGTCCATGTTTGAGAAAGAAATTGACTTAAAATTCGAACGCGTTGATCTGAGCGATATAGTGGACGAGGTAGTAACATCCATGCGCTTACAGATGGAAAAATATAATGCAAAGATTTTTGTATCACAGGATGGCGATACGCATTTAGACGGAGACCGGTTGCACTTATTAAGCGTCGTATTTAATTTGCTGGATAACGCTTTAAAGTATGGTCAAGGCGAATCCGTTGTACAAATAGAGCTGAAGGGGACCGAACCTGCTATTCAATTGGCCGTGAGCGATAATGGGATTGGGATCGCCACGGAGTACAAGAATAAAATATTTGAACAATTTTTTCGCGTGCCAACAGGCGACACACACAACGCAAAAGGGTATGGGCTGGGTTTGAGCTATGTGGCTCACGTGGTCGAAAAGCATGGCGGAGAAATTTCTGTCGAATCAACTTCCGGCCAGGGCACAAAGTTCGTGATCAGTTTACCAAGAAAATTGCGGGCTTGATATGAGCAAAACGAAAGTATTTTATGTAGAGGATGAAGCATTTCTTGCCAGGATCGTGAAGGAAAGCCTGGAGAGTCGAGGTTTCGAGGTGATCATGGAAAGTGATGGTGCCAGGGCAATCAATCTTTTCAAAAAGTCACGGCCAGACGTTTGTGTACTCGATGTAATGCTGCCGAACAAAGACGGATTTACAATAGCGGATGAAATAAGAGATCTGAACGAAAATATTCCAATTATTTTCTTAACGGCGAAAACACAAACCGAAGACGTAGTGAAAGGCTTCACGCTTGGAGGAAATGATTATCTGCGCAAGCCTTTTAGCATGGAAGAACTAATCGTTCGGATACAAAACCTTCTTCGTTTGAGAAATGACGAGCCACAAAAAATAATTGCAGCCAGTGTAGAACTAGGCAAGCTAAAATTCCATATTAACCGGCAAGTCTTAAGTAACGGAAAGGAAGATCGGAAACTTTCGTTCCGGGAAAGTGAATTGCTAAAATTACT
>VBAQ01000059.1:0-17787 GCA_005883765.1 Bacteroidota bacterium | reverse complement strand
GTATATCACCAAACTTCGCAGTTATTTAAAAGACGATCCTTCGCTGGAGATCATTACTGTTAAAGGGATCGGTTACAGGTTTGTAATGAGTTAGTTATTTTTGACGGATAACGCACATCATTGACCGACACAAAAATTTACGGTGCAGATAAAATTTTTACCGGTGAGGGCTGGCTGAGTGGTCATGCCATTGTCGAAAAAGCCGGTGTCATAGATCAAATAGCCCCAGTTTCTACTTTACCTGAAAATATTTCTGCGGAATTTTTTCCGGGATGTTTTATGGCCCCTGCTTTTGTGGATGTTCAGATCTACGGCGCTTACAAAAAATTGTTTGCTGTTTATCCCGAACCAGATTCATTGTATAAATTAAAGGATTACTGCAACAACGGTGGTGCTGCCTGGTTCCTTCCAACGGTCGCCACCAATAGCCCCGATGTGTTTTACAAATGCATTGACGCTATCAAATTGTATTGGGAGCAAGGTGGGGAAGGGGTGCTGGGTTTGCATATCGAAGGTCCATGGATCAATCCTTTGAAAAAAGGAGCACATATCGAATCATTTATTCACTCTCCTACTTTGAACGAGGCTAAAGAATTGGTGGCTCACGGGAAAGATGTGATCAGGATGATCACCCTGGCCCCCGAAGTTTGCAGCGGAGAGGTTATTGATTATCTTCTGTCACAAAACATCACCATTTCAGCCGGGCATAGCAATGCCACGTATGCAGAGGCTATGAAGAGTTTTCAGAATGGCATCACCATGGTTACACATTTATACAACGCCATGAGCGGGTTGCAGCATCGTGCGCCCGGTTTAGCAGGGGCAACGCTTGACAGCAATGTGATGGCCAGCGTCATTCCCGATGGGCATCATGTAGATTACGCCGCGATCCGTATTGCAAAGAAAATAATGGGTGAAAGATTATTTGCAATTACTGATGCGGTCACAGAAACGAACGAAGGATATTACCAACATTACCTTGCAGGTGATAAATATGAGTCTGCCGGGATTCTTAGTGGCTCTGCTCTCAATATGAACAAGGCATTGCAAAATCTGGTGAATCGTGTCGGCATTCAATTGGACGAGGCCTTACGGATGTGCAGCCTCTATCCCATAAAGGCTTTGAGCAAACAAAATGAATCGGATTGGTATCGCATTGGAGAAATAGCAAAAGGATTTAAAGCAAAGTTTGTTGTCTTAAATGAAAAACTGGAATTGGTTAAATTAATTGAATAGAATGTGTTGAAGTCTGCGAAATCCTCAGTGCTGAACGTATTTTAAATTCCTTTTCCGCCGAGCACTTCAAGTTCCTGCCCCTTTTGAGGCTGTCCTTCAATAATTGGAATTGCCCGGGAAATCAATTCTCTTACTGCTTCCGTCTTTAGTGAATTGTCGTGATCTTCTTTACTGTCCCAGATCTCTGTCACCCAAACTGAATTCTCATCGTTTTTATCCCTGCTGATAAAATAGAACTTACAGCCTTTTGCAGTCGAAACCATTTTAGACGCCTCGAATAGAATGGAAGTTAAATTTTGAGCTTGGCCCTCCTTTGCTGTCAACTTTCCGTGAAGAAAATATTTCGACATTTTATTTTTTTGATCCATTCCCACCAGGTTGCAAGAGGATTTTCTTTATGAGAACAATTTGTCCTAAATGATAATGAACGTGCTCAATCACGCCATGAATATTCCTGTAGTAGTTCCCATATCTTTCATCCGCAAAGGTTTCCCAAAGTTTGCTCTCTGGCAACTGTTCGATCAAGTCAGCGGCGGTTTCGGCGTCTGTCCAGGTTTTATCCAACAATTTCTCCCAATCTTCCTGGGATAGGATCGGCGGGAGAGCGAAGCTATATTTATCGCTGGCGGTCAGCGGCTCTCCCCTGAGCACCATCGACACTGCGCCGACGTAATAATTCATGTGGTACACAAGGGTGGCAATGGTATTAAAAGAATGAACCTTTGTCGTCGCTTGCTGCCAGCTTACGTCCGCCAACTGCTCCTTAAGGTTGACGGCAGTCCAGTTCCCTCCGAAATGAACGTCCCTGAATTGCTTCGCTATTTGTTTGGTTAAATTGATGTTGCCAGTTTTTTATTTATAGTTTCGGCCGGAGTTCGTTTTTCGTTGTGCTGATAGATGTGCCGATAAAATTACTGAAGTTGTGTTAAAAGATTTTGCTTTAGGTTAGGCCAAGTTGCTTTTTAGTTTTATTGGGAAGTTTTTCTTTTACTAAAGCGTAAGATTGTTCCAGGTATTTTTTCCAGTCTGCTTTTTTCATTTTAGTGATATCTTCAGCTAAAACCCACTTGTGTTTGGCAACGTACGGCGCAGGTTTAAAACCGGGCCAATGCGACATTTCTTCGAATTCCTCGTCCCTGACTTTAAAGGATGCGCTGACAGGAGATTCATCGAGTGCGAGTGCGCAAAACATCTTTCCGCCAATTGAAAATACAAGATCATGCTGCCACTTTATATCTTCTGTTACGCCCTTTAATTGGCGGCAAATCGATCTTATACCTTCAACATGCATGTACCTTTTGAATTAGGATTTAGAAAATATGGTCTTCTCGTCGCTGGATCTGTTTGTTTAGCTTCAGCCAATTTTTTCATTTGCCAATATCTTCATTCCACAATCCAGGATTTGCTTTGATGAAATTCTCCATCATTTCAATACATTCATTGTTGTTGACAACTACTACTTCAACTCCTTTTTGAATTAGCAAAGCCTCTGCACCCATGTACGTTTTGTTTTCACCGATCATGACCTTGGGAATTCCATACAATAATATAGCGCCTGCGCACATGGGGCAAGGGGATAGCGTCGTATACAAGATGCTGTTTTTATAAATTGAAGACCTTAGTCTGCCAGCATTTTCTAAAGCATCCATTTCTGCATGCAGTACAACGCTTCCCTTCTGAATTCTTTTGTTGTGGCCACGCCCAATTATTTTGCTGTCATGAACAAGCACTGACCCGATAGGGATGCCACCCTCCTGGAGTCCTGCTTTTGCTTCGTCTATTGCTGCTTGTAAATAATCATCCATGGTCCGATCAGGATTGGGAAATTAACTTGACTTATTCAATGCGCTGTCGGGCTGGTACCGTTGGTCAGCACTTTGGCTCTTATCTTTATCATCATTTTCTGGTTCCGCCCACAACACATCCACAAAACTTCAACCGGTAGCTGTTGCCATCATAAAACTTTTTCATTCCTTCAATCACAGCCGTTCTAATTTTCGATAGTGTTTCATCAGTTTGACGTTTCAAAAAGGCCGCTGTCCTTACGCCAGCATTCATCTCGGTTTCAAATAAATATTCCGCCGAGGGAACTACCCATTCAACAAGATGATCCGTGAAGCTGATATTGTCAAATCCATTTTTCGCCAGGAGCTCCGTAGTTAATTTTTCGTCGCTGAAATAGTAGCTGGGTGGGGCTTCTGGCATATTCACATCCTGATCAGCATACTTCATAATGCTGCTGAACATTACGCTTGCTGCCGGGCTTTTCTCCGGCCCTGCCCACACCGTGAATCCAAATCTTCCATTCTTTTTCAAAACTCTTCTTGCCTCTGCCATTGCTCGTTCTGGTTTTGATAAGTGAAGCATGCCGAAATTCATCACAGCAACATCAAATGACGCGTCGGGAAAGTCAAGAGCCTGGGCATCGCCTTCAACAAATTCAATATGCGGATATAATTTTTTTGCCAGCGCGATCATTGATGAAGAAAAATCAACTCCTATGGGAGTCGCTTTCATGGAGTAAATTGCCTGCGAAACATAGCCCGGGCCGCATGCAATGTCCAACGCTTGCATGCCGGGCATAATCTTGACTGTATTTAATAGCGGTTCTATAAATTGCCTGGTAAGGTTTGCCCATGATTTATCATAAAGATCTGTCACCCTCGTCCACCCTTCGTATTCGAGTTTTGAAAAATCGTCCTGTAAAATATTGGGCATAGTAGGACAGAATATTTGTACTGAAAAATGGCCTTCAATAATCGATCACCTGCTCTTCAATTGTTTCAGGGATTGCTCTCCACTCGTATTGCTGGTTGCGCAGCTGGGGCTCAAAGCCGGCTTCGCGAATCGCGTCCTGAATTGTTCTGTACGTAAACCGATGCGGGGCGCCTGCCGCGCTCACCACATTTTCCTCGATCATGATAGAGCCAAAATCATTGGCACCTGCATGGAGGCAGATTTGCGCCGTTTGTTTACCGACCGTCAGCCAGCTGGCTTGAATATTTTTTATGTTGGGCAGCATGATACGGCTCATCGCGATCATCCGGATATATTCTTCCGGCGTAACTAAGTTATGCACGCCTCGAATTTTAGCAAGCAATGTGTCCACGTCCTGGAACGTCCAGGGGATAAAAGCCAAAAATCCTTTCGAACTCACCGGTTTTCGGGATTGCACCTCCCTGATTCTTACAAAATGCTCAAAGCGTTCCTCAAGTGTTTCTACATGACCAAACATCATGGTGGCCGAAGTGGTAATGTTTAGCTTGTGTGCTTCATGCATAATGTCCAGCCACTCCTGCGCACCACATTTTCCTTTGCTGATCAGTCTTCGCACACGGTCAATTAAGATTTCAGCCCCCGCGCCCGGCAATGAATCAAGCCCTGCATTTCTTAATGCGATCAGAACCTCACGATGAGTACTTTTTTCAAGCTTGGTAATATGCGCTACTTCCGGTGGGCCAAGTGCATGAAGTTTGATCGCAGGAAATTCCTGTTTTATTTGTCGAAACGTATTCGTATAAAAATCTAATCCCAATTCCGGATGATGACCCCCCTGCAGTAATAATTGATCGCCGCCATATTTGATCGTTTCCGTAATTTTTCTGCGATAGGTCGGCATGTCGGTGATGTATGCTTCGGGGTGGCCTGGGACACGATAGAAATTACAAAACTTACAGTTGGCGATGCAGACATTCGTTGTGTTTACGTTGCGGTCGATCTGCCAGGTGACTTTTCCATGGGGCACTTGTTTTTTTCGCATTTCATCGGCGACAAACATCAGGTCGGCCAATGGAGCTTTTTCGAAAAGAAACACGCCTTCCTCAGCGGTAAGAAATTCAGAATCCAGGGCTTTCTGAAACAATGCGGATAAGTTCATATTTTCTTATTCCAACCCCAAATTTACACCAACAAGCCAACCAATGATAAAAAATGGTGAGTGGCTTTGACTAAGAGGTCAATTCGCCTAAATTTACAGCCGTTCAAAAGATCAGGTCGTTTGCATCTTTTCAGAGTAAAATCTTGTCATTGAATTGAACCTTCCACCATGAGGAAAAAAATGCTGCCATGTTTTTTTGCTGTCGCCCTGTTTTGCAGCCGGCTTGCCGCGCAGGAGGAGTTTATTGAACCGCCATCAAAATTTTTAACTCGTATTCATTTTCTACAGTTAACAGGTGGCGTGGTGTTGTTGCAGGGTCAACTGGTAGGGTACCCCGATACTTTAAATTTTATCCTTGACACGGGAAGCGGCGGCATTTCGCTTGATTCTACCACAGCCAGGTATTTGAAATTGAAACCAATTCCTAGTGACAGAACCATACGCGGCATTGCCGGTATTCGGATGGTCAGTTTTGTCAACAATCAAAAATTAAAATTGGGCACTCTTACGGTTGATAGTCTCGACTTCCATATTAACAACTATGACATACTCACGGCTGTCTATGGCGAGCGCATCGATGGGATTATTGGCTTTTCAGTTTTGAGAAGATTTATTTTCAAGATTGACTACGATAGCTCGAAAATTGACATCTATTCAAAAGGGACGTTGAAATATCCCAGGGGAGGTTTCTTATTCAGGCCGCTGATTGCAACGCTGCCTATACAGGCCGCGAGAGTGAAAGATAGCAGGACTATTCAAACTCGTTTTTTATATGACATCGGCGCCGGGCTATGCATGATGCTTTCAAAGGATTTTATTGAGGACAGCGCCTTGCTGTATAAAAAAAGAAAACTGTTTTTTAAAGAAGCTGAAGGCCTGGGTGGTAAAATTGATATGCAGATGACGGTGATCAAAGAGGTAAAAATGGGACCATACCGTTTTCGCAATGTGCCTGTATATATTTTTAAGGATGAGTACAATGTTACCTCTTACCCATTTCTTGGCGGTCTCATCGGTAATGATATTTTGCGTCGCTTCAATTGCATCTTAAATTATGATAAAAGAGATTTTTATCTTACGCCCAATTCTCATTACCTGGAACCGTTTGATTACTCCTATTCCGGTATTGAATTATATTTCATAAATGGAGAAATTACAGTGGGCGATGTGGCCGATGGTTCACCTGCCGCTGCCTCCGGCCTCAGGGAAGGTGACGCGGTGGTTGCGATCAATAAAGTCTTCAGTCAGAATATTACGCAACTGAAACTGGCCCTGCAAAACACGAACGAAAAAATAAAGATGATCGTTAGGCGCAAAGGTGAGTTGATGGTCTTTGAATTTAAAGTGCGTTCGATATTTTGATGAACCGCTGCTTTCTGCTTTTCATCTTCTTATCTTCTTCCTACCTTTACAAACTTTTTTATCAAATGGTTGTTCTTTTGGAAGTATGATACAATTCGAAAAATTTGTTCTGCAAAATGGCCTGCGTGTCATCGTTCACCAGGACACGTCTACGCCGCTGGCTGTTGTGAATGTAATGTATGACGTTGGCGCCCGCGATGAAGATCCTGACAAAACGGGTTTTGCTCATTTGTTTGAACACTGGGGGCTCGTTGCATGTTGAATCTTATGACGAGCCTCTACAGATGGCTGGTGGAGATAACAACGCTTATACAACACAGGACCTCACTACCTATCATGTGCAATTGCCCTCCGAAAATATTGAGACGGCCTTTTGGCTCGAAAGTGACAGGATGCTCTCGCTTGCCTTTAGTGAAAAGAGTCTTGATGTTCAGCGCAAGGTAGTGTGTGAAGAATTCAAGGAACATTACATCAACAAACCTTATGGCGATGCCTGGCATAAGATCCGGGAGTTGGCCTACGAGGTGCATCCCTATCGCTGGATGACGATAGGAAAGGAATTGTCACATATTGAGAATGCAAAGCTGGAGGATGTCAAAGATTTTTTCTTTAGATTTTATCGCCCGATAAATGCCGTGCTCGTTGTGGCAGGAAATGTAACACTGGAACAAGTCAAGACCCTTGCAGAAAAATGGTTTGGCGATATCCCTCCCGGTGAAAAATACCAACGCAATTTGCCTCAGGAACCGGCACAGAAGAAGGCAAAAAAAATGGAATTGAAGGCTGATGTGCCGTTGGATGCATTGTATAAATGCTGGCATATTGCTTCCAGGTTCGACAATAAATATTATATCACGGATCTCATCACCGATATTTTGAGTGGAGGAGGATCCACAAGGCTCTACCAATCATTGGTAAAGGAAAAAAAATTATTTAGCAATATCGAGTGTTATCATTTTGGCAATTTCGACAATGGCTTGCTCAGTATCGAAGGGAAATTGGTCAAGGGGGTAAAAATGACGGAAGCAGAGAGAGCGGTAAATGATGAATTGGAAAAGATAAAAAACGAGTTAATAAGTGAAACAGAATTGACCAAAGTAAAAAATAAAACCGAAAGTACTATTGCCTTTGAAGATATGGCCGTGATGAGCCGGGCGATCAGCCTTGCCTTTTATGAATTGTTGGGCGATGCAGAATTGATGAACCGGGAATTAGACAAGTACAATGCTGTTACGGCCAGCGATATTTTGGACGAAGCCAGGAATATTTTCCGCGAAGAGAACAGCAGCACATTATATTATTATTCAAATAATAACTGACAAGTGATAACAGTAGCAAAGACGGGTATTGACAGAACGGTAGCGCCTAAAATTATAGATGCAGTAGATCTTAATTTGCAGCTTAAACCATATCGGAAATATATTTTAAAAAATGGTGTGGAAGTATTTGCGATCGATGCCGGCGCTGAGGATGTCATGATGGTCGAGTGGGTACATTATGCCGGTAATTTGTATGAAGAAAAAAATTTCGTGGCATCGGCGACGAATTTCATGTTAAAGAATGGTACATCCACGAAGACGGCCTTCCAGATCAATGAGCATTTCGAATATTTTGGTGCTTATCTTAACCGAACAGCATATAACGAGACCTCTGCCATTACATTGCATACTCTCACCAAACACGTTGGAGAGTTGCTGCCTGTTGTTCGTGAAATGCTTACCGAGTCTATCTTTCCCGAAGAAGAACTGAACACTTTTAAAAAAATCATGCAACAGCGCCTCTCGGTGAATCTCTTAAAATGTGATTTTGTGGCACAGCGTCTTATTGACGCATATTTATATGGAGAGCAACATCCCTACGGCCGTCTCAGCAGGTTCGAGGATTACGAATCATTAACCCGGGAGCAGTTGGCAGAGTTTTATAAACAATACTACTTACAGGGAAAATTTCTCATTTTCGTGGCGGGCAAGCTTCCCGAAAACCTGGAGGAGTTGCTCAATAAAAATTTCGGCGATCTTTCCAACAAAAGGCCCGAAGGAAAAAATTTCTTAGTGAGGCCGGCGCCAGAAATGAAGCAGCGCATTACCAACGACCCCAATGGCGTGCAAGGTGCGATTCGTATCGCTCGCCATTTTCCGAATCGTCATCATCCCGATTTTTTGAAGGTGCAAGTATTGAATAGTTTGTTTGGTGGTTTTTTTGGGTCAAGATTGATGGCAAATATCCGGGAGGACAAAGGGTATACTTACGGCATTCACAGCTATATTCAAAATCATATTCAGCAAACGGCCTGGATGGTGAGCACGGAGGCCGGCCGGGATGTCTGTGAGCCGGCTATAAAAGAAGTTTACCACGAAATGAAAACATTGAGAGAAGAATTAGTGGACGAAGAAGAGTTATTGCTTGTTCGAAACTATATGATGGGCAGTATTCTTGGTGATCTTGACGGACCATTCCAGGTTATCGCACGATGGAAAAATATTATTCTTAACGAACTGGATGAGTCTTACTTTTATAATTCCATCAATACTATAAAGACCATTACAGCGGAAGAATTGAAACAGTTGGCTGAAAAATATCTTCAGCCTGAACAGTTTTATGAATTAGTGGTGGTATAGTTCTTGATTGATTTAAACAAAATAAATCATGAGATTCCTGATCCGCATTATCGTTATTGCCGCCGTTTCCTTCGGCCTGGCGCACGTACTGAGAGGAATACATATTGATACTTTCTGGACAGCCATTGTCTTTGCCGCTGTACTTGCCATTTTAAATATTTTTATAAAACCGCTGATCATACTTCTTACCCTTCCCGTAACTATTCTTACTCTCGGGTTGTTTTTATTTATTGTCAATGCGTTGGTCGTGCTTCTTGCCAGCAAGTTTGTGCACGGCATCAGCATCGACAGCTTTGGCTGGGCGCTTTTATTCAGCTTGATTCTATCCTTCGTTGGCTCCATACTCGAAAGAGAATTGGAAAGGGAGAGGAGACCACTGTTGTAAGGAATTCGTTAAGCGTCAAACGTGAAACGTGAAAATGTGAACGGACAGTCTTTTCACTTTTAGCGTTTCACATTTCACGTATCTTAATTCTCCAGCAAAAACGATAACGTGTGGCCGATAGCAATTTTGCCTTAGGTTTGCACACATGAATTTCGATCGCAGGAATTTTTCCAACGAGCAGTTGATACATTTTTATCGTCGGCTTTTATGGCCCAGAATGATCGAAGAAAAAATGCTTCTCTTGTTGAGGCAAGGGAAGATTTCAAAATGGTTTAGTGGCATTGGGCAGGAAGCGATCGCGGTGGGTGCTACGCTTGCATTAGAAGAGGATGAGTGGATCATGCCGCTGCATCGCAATCTCGGCGTTTTTACTTCACGCAACATGCCTTTACACAAATTATTTTTGCAGTGGCAGGGAAGCAAAGAGGGGTACAGCAATGGAAGAGAGAGAAGTTTTCATTTCGGCAGTAAGGACAATCACATAAGTGGAATGATATCACATCTTGGTCCTCAGCTGGCAATCGCCGATGGAACGGCGCTTGGGTGTAAACTAAAAATGCAGGATAAAATTTCTCTTGTATTCACAGGCGAGGGAGGAACCAGTGAAGGCGATTTTCATGAAGCCTTGAATGTAGCTGCTGTCTGGGACCTTCCTGTAATTTTTCTGATTGAGAATAATGGTTACGGATTAAGTACGCCCACGGATGAGCAATACCGTTGCATCACGTTGGTTGACCGGGCAAAAGGATATGGTATGGAGGGTGTGCAGATCGATGGGAATAATATTTTAACGGTTTATGATACGGTTAAAGGTGTGAGAGAATATTGCATCAAGAATCAGACGCCTTATTTGATCGAGTGCCTCACCTTCCGCATGCGCGGGCATGAAGAGGCAAGCGGGACAAAATATATCCCGCAAAAACTTTTTGAGATATGGGAATTAAAAGATCCTGTAATTAAGTATGAAGAGTATTTGAGATCAATAGGCTTGCTGAATGAAGAGGAAATTGAATCGATAAGAAATGAATTCAAACAAAAAATTGAGGATGAGCTACAAATAGGATCTGGTGCAAGACCCATTGTTGCAGATCCGGAGGAGGAATTGGAAGATGTTTATGCGAAGTCATCGGTTACCGAACGCTTGCGTCTGGCGAAAGGCGCAAGGGACAAGGCACAAGTTCTGGACAACTCGAGACCTACTCACCACCTGCCTACTGCGCCTTCGCTGGAGCTTCAGCGGAGCAAGGCCGGACAGGCAGGCTCACCACTCACCACTCACGATCTACGATTTGTAGACGCGATCAAAGAAGGTCTTTACCAATCCATGCATCATCATCCCAACCTGATTTTAATGGGACAGGATATTGCAGAATATGGAGGAGTGTTTAAGATCACAGAAGGCTTCGTGGAGGAATTTGGAAAGGAAAGAGTAAGAAACACTCCGCTCTGTGAGAGTGCGATCTTAGGAGCGTCGCTTGGTTTGAGCCTTGAAGGATTTAAAAGCATGGTCGAAATGCAATTTGCCGATTTTGTTACCATGGGTTTCAACCAAATCGTAAATAATCTTGCAAAAATTTATTATCGCTGGGGACAAAATGCGGATGTGGTGATTAGAATGCCTGCGGGTGCCGGCGTTGGTGCGGGTCCTTTTCATTCGCAAAGTAATGAAGCCTGGTTCGTGCACACCCCCGGTTTGAAAGTTGTCTATCCATCAACCCCGATGGATGCGAAAGGTTTACTGATTGCAGCCATAAACGATCCTAACCCGGTAATGTATTTTGAGCACAAGGCTTTGTATCGCAGCACAAGCGGTCCCGTGCCCGGGGACTATTATGAAATTGAAATTGGCAAGGCCAGGCATGTAAGGGAGGGTGATGAAGTTGGCATTATAACCTATGGTGCCGGGGTGCATTGGGCCGAAGACTATGCAGCGGATCATCCTGAAATCTCCATTGACATAATCGATCTCCGGACATTGTTGCCACTAGACTACTTTGCCATTCGCGAAGCGGTTCAAAGAACCGGCAGAATTTTGATCCTTCATGAAGATACATTGACCGGTGGTATTGGTGGAGAGATTGCCGCATGGGTCGCTGAACATTGTTTCGAAATACTCGATGCTCCCGTAATGCGCTGCGCTTCGCTGGACACACCTGTTCCATTCTCTATCGAGTTAGAAAATAATTTTTTGGCAAAAGCGAGATTGGATGAAAACATTCAGAAATTGATAAATTATTAAGTGAGGGAACTGTTTATATTTTCAGTTATTTCCTTTTGCAGTAGATCCATACGTTTCCTCTTAGAATTAAGCAATGCCATTAATTACGACAATTCGACCCGTGCTACCCGTGGTTGAACCGATAGGTCAGTCAGAACGCATTCCCATTCTTGACAGTTTGCGTGGCATTGCAATTTTGGGGATATTGTTGATGAACATACAGGGTTTTGGGTTACCGCATTTACTCGTTTTTGACGTATCGATATTAAACGAGACAGGTCTTAATTATTATGCCTGGTACATATTTGGACCAGGTGTATTTGAAGGAAGTATGCGTGCTATATTTTCTATGCTTTTTGGAGCAGGTACAATTATTTTTATTAGCCGACTGGAAATAAGAATGAAACACCTTAAGCCTATTGGAATTTTCTTTCGGCGGCAAGTATGGTTAGCATTCTTTGGCTTGCTTAATACTTATGTTTTACTCTGGTCATGGGATATTCTTTTGCCTTATGCTATTTGCGGTTTATTGGTTTTGCCATTCAGACGTTTAAAACCTAGATACCTATTGCTGGCAGCCAGCATAGGTTTAGTTCTTATTACCATAAATGAAAACTTGCAATTGTATACACAAAAAGCAACTATTTCAAAGGGAGAAAAATTGACTGCTATTGATACATCGATCAGAAAACTTACAGCGACTGACAGAGACGATCTCGCAGCCTTAAATAAAATCAAGCAGCAGTCAAATCCGGAACAAAAAAAGAAAAAAGTAGAAGAACAAATTGCCGAGGTAAGGAGAAGCTATGTTGGTTTATTTAGGTACAGACGAGAAGTAAGAACAGACGAAGAAGCAAAATCTATGTATAGTTTTCTTACCTGGGATATTTTGTTGTTTATGTTTTTGGGTATGGTTTTTTTTAAAACCGGCATTTTTCATGGCGAGGTAAAAACAAGATTCTACTTATGGCTGGCGGTACTCGGGTTGGGTATTGGCATACCGTTATCGTATTTGTATTTAAAACCTGATTTGCAGTATCACTATAATCATTTTGAAATAGTTAAGAACAGGCAGTTTGCGTTCTATGAATTACAACGTTTGGTTCATTCACTCGGAATATTTGGACTGATTATGGTAATTTATAAATCCGGCCGGTTCAAATGGCTTTTTACAATCATGAGACCCGTAGGTCAAATGGCTTTTACGAATTATTTGATGCAATCGTTGTTGTGCGGATTATTTTTCTATGGAGTAGGATTTGGCATGTTTGGTGAGTTGCAGCGTTTTGAATTATACTACGTGGTGGTTGTCGTCTGGCTCATTGAAATTGTCTGGAGCAACCTGTGGTTAAAATATTTTCGTTTTGGGCCATTCGAATGGACATGGCGAAGCCTTACATACTGGAAACTTCAACCAATGAAAAAAAGTAGTGCACGTTCGGCGTAAATATCCTCGTTTTTTTGCCACGGAAATTGGTTTTGTTTTTCTTTAAAGCTCTTCTTAAATTGTATAACCTCTTACTCACTACCCGTCTTCGTACTCTCTGACCATCACAGCTTAAAATCTTTTTATGCGACCGAAACTTTTGCTTGGCGTCTTCTTTCTTTCCATTTCTGCATCGTCACAGACAAAAACATACTGGAGTCCTGAACAATGCCTGAAAATGAAAAACATTTCCGCTGTTCGCCCTTCACCGGACGGAAACAAAGTGCTTTACACGGTTCGGGAGGCGGTAATGACTGATGATCGCAGTGAATATGTTAACCAGGTATTTCTTTGCAACGGCGACGGCAGCAACACCATTCAATTGACAAAGGGCGATAAAAACTCTTTCAATCCAAAATGGAGTCCGGATGGCAAGCGGGTTGCTTTTGTTTCGGCGCGGGACGGGAAAAATAATATTTACCTGTTGCCATTGGAGGGAGGAGAAGCCGAAATGGTCACAGATGCAAAAAATGGGGTGAATAATTTTGAATGGAGCAGGGACGGCTCAATGATCGCTTATACCATGACAGACGCATCTAGTGACGAGGAGGAAAAAAATAAGAAAGCAAAGAATGACTGGTATTTCTATAATGAAGAATTTAAACAAAACCGTCTTTATGTCCTTTCGCTGAATAAAAAAGATACTGGTGGCAAAAGAATGTCAAAACTCATTACCAAGGGCAACAGGAATGTGATATCATTTAACTGGAGTCCCGACGGAAAATGGCTGGTTTACGATCATGGAAGATCTTCGATGGTCAATGACAATATCTATAGCGATGTTGCTATGGTGAATATTGAAACCGGCGAAACAAAAAATGTGGCCAACACAAATGCCGGCGAGTCGGATCCGCAATTTAGTCCAGATGGCAAATGGATCGCTTACGTCGTGTCTGATGAACCGGTGGTGTGGGGAGGAAAAAATTGGGTGAACATTGTATCGGTAACGGGGGGTCCGCCTAAAAAACTTGCTGCTACACCAAATGATCTTAGCGGGATAATAGGATGGAGCGAGGATGGCAGCCATATTTACGCCGGCGAGAGTAACAAGACCTTGTTCAGCGTTCAGCATTTATAGTTTGGGAACCGACGGGAAAGAGATCACAGAATGGAATAAAGGCAGTAGCGACTTGCTTAGTGTTCCGTATTTAAACAGCGCGGGAACTCGTTGGGGTTTCATTTTACAAAACACCTCGACCCCGCCTGAGGCATATGTAAGCACATCAGGAAATTTCCTGCCGGTTAAGATCTCAAACATAAACGCTGAAATAGCAAAGCAGCCGATTCCAAAAACTGAAATTATTAAATGGAAGAGTTTTGATGGAAAAGAGATCGAAGGCCTGCTTACATATCCTTTGAAATATGAGCCGGGAAAAAAATATCCGCTGATATTGAATGTACACGGCGGACCTGCAGGTGTTTTCTCACAGAATTTTATTGCGAGCAACCAGGGAAGTTACCCCCTAGCCGCATTTGCTGAAAATGGAATGTTTGTGTTGAGACCCAATCCGAGGGGTTCTGGCGGTTATGGAGTCAATTTCAGGCTTGCAAACCAGCGCGACTGGGGTGGCGGTGATTTCAAAGATTTGATGCTTGGAGTGGATTATGTTTTGAAAATGGGAGTGGCGGATCCTGAAAAATTGGGTGTAATGGGATGGAGCTATGGTGGTTTCATGAGCAGCTGGATAGTTGGACACACAGACCGGTTCAAGGCTGCCTCGATCGGTGCACCGGTTGTTGATCTTAGTTTTCAGAACATGACTGATGACATACAGGGCTTCCTCGTTTCTTATATGAAAACAGAACCGTGGAGTGATTGGTCGGTCTATGATGCTCACTCGCCACTTCGTTTTGTAGGAAATGTAAAAACTCCTGTGATGTTACAACATGGAGATGCAGACGTCCGCGTGCCCATCGGAAATTCTTACATGTTTTACAATGCACTGAAAAGACGGGGTGTGCCGGTTCGAATGTTGATCTTACCTCGGCAACCACATGGTCCGACAGAACCGAGAATGATCCTCAAAACCATGCAGGCGAATATTGATTGGTTTGAAAAACATATCGGCTCGCAAAAAGCTTTTTGAAAAATTGATGACTAATATTTTTTTAACCTCAAAATTTTTTTTATGGAAGAAATGATTCTGGAAAAGGATGTCCTTTCCACCGCAAAAGAAAACATGAAAACTTATTTTCAAACCCACGATGTAAAATATGTAACCGAAGATGCCGTGTTTAAAAACCTGGGTACCGGTGAAGAATACGTTGGCCGGGAACAAATTGGCGGAATGCTACACTATATGTACCATGTAGCCTTTGATGCAAAGGCTGAAATAATAAATACTGTCGTTACGGAAGATAAAGCATTGTTGGAAGCAAATTTTAAAGGCCGGCATATTGGTGAATTTGCCGGGTTGCAGCCCACTAACAAAGAGGTTAATGTTCCGCTTTGTGTGAGCTATGACCTGGAAAATGGCCTGGTTAAAAAAGCCAGGATATACATGTTAGGCGATGTGCTCATGAGACAACTTTCATGAGATTAAAAGTTTCATTACGTTGAATTTGTAGAAAGTGTTTAAGGATTTAATGAGCCACATATTCTGCGAACAAAAACTCTATGTGGTGACTTAATTTCATTTAACTTGTCAGCTGGGTTTACATGGTCAATGTTTACCCTAACTTAATCCGGTTTGCGTATACAAAAAATGTGAGTTTTGAATATTACGAAATATCCAGGGTGTTTCGGTCTCTGGGTATATTCGGATTAATCATGCAGCGCTACGAAATATATTACGTGGTCGCAGCAGTTTGGACCATTGAAATTGCCTGGAGTCATGTATGGCTCAAGTATTTTCGTTTTGGCCCGCTCGAGTGGTTATGGAGGAGCCTGACCTATTGGAAAAAACAATCTCTTAAAAGGTAAAGAAGGTTGAGCCAGTTATGGAATTGGAGCTCGCTTAGATCAGAAAGGTTTTATCTTATCTACCGGCGGCGGCCCATCCGGCAGCATGGGTTTCCAAACTTCCTTTCCTTTCTTTTCTTCAAATTCCTTCCGGATCTTTTGTCTCAGATCCTCATTTTCGAAAAGGTCAACCATGGTCATGCTTAACGCCTTTGCTGCAAACAACATTCCCTTGTGGCCGATGCTCATTCCGCCGCAAGCAACGACCATCCACGAATGCCATGGCGTTTTATAGGGCGCCGTTACAGCCAGCAAGGTTATCTCGGGAACATTCCAACTAATGTCACCCACGTCAGTTGATCCTCCATCAGGATCGTCTTTTGTTTTTTCCAATGGCGGAATTTCTCCCTTAAATCCAACCTCTTCCAGTCCAGCAGCTTTTTGAATTTGTTTTCCAAATTCAATTTCCTGTGTAGTATAATTAATAGGGCCAAGCGTTTCCATATTTTTTTGCAAAACATTTTCGCCTGTCTCGTTCACCAATAATTCATAATCTCCTGATTGTATTTTTACATCCGTTGTTACACCCGCCATCAATGCTGCCCCTTTCGCAATATCTCTCACCCGATCTTCAACAAGGTTTACTCCAGACCTCTTAGAATCTCTTACCCATAACCACACCGATGCCTGGTCAGGGACCACATTTGGAACTTTTCCTCCATCCTTGTATACGTAATGCATGCGTACGGTCGGTTTCACATGCTCGCGCAAAAAATTTACACCTGTTGTAAACAATTCAGCAGCATCCAGGGCGCTTCTGCCATTCCATGGATCGAATGCCGCATGGGAACTAAGACCCTTGAAAGAAACAAGAAGGTCGATCATCGCCTGTGAGCTTTGCATATTGGCTTTGTTCTCATCATTAGGATGCCAGTCAAGACATACATCAACGTCATTGAACAGACCCGCACGAGCCATATAAATTTTTCCGCCAACAGATTCTTCCGCCGGTGTTCCGTAAAAACGAATGGTGCCTTTTAGTTTTCCTTCCGCCATCAATTCTTTAATCGCCAACGCTGCACCAAGACTGCCTGCTCCAAACATATTATGACCGCAGCCATGACCTGGCATATTTTCTAGTAAAGGATCTTTTGTGGGTTGCGCTTTTTGCGAAAGACCAGGCAATGCATCAAACTCACCGAGAACTCCAATAACCGGTTTCCCCGATCCATATTCTGCAATAAATGCTGTTGGCATGCCGGCCATATTTGTTTTTACACGAAATCCCTGTTTGGCTGCATAATCAGAAAGCGCTTTGGACGATTTGTATTCTTTTAGCGCTGTTTCCGCATGTTTCCAAATCGAGTCGCTAAGATTAATTAATTCCTGCTGATGCTTTTCGACAGAGGCAATAACTGCCTTTTTGTTTTGCATTTGCGCCAACAGAAAAGCTGGCGTCATAATAAACAACAACAATGAATAGAATCTCATATTGCAGATTTTAGAAAGTGGATCCGATTTCAAATTAAGGCTCATTCTTCTTTGTTTAATTTTCTTTAAAATAGCGATAGGGAAAGCAGCTACAAAGGCATTCTCTGCTAAGAAACCAAGAAACACTGCGAGGAATAACATCAAAAATTCCAATAGGTATTCTTCCCATTTCTTTTTTTGTGTAACATGATGAGGGTGCTTGTGTATTTCCA
>VBAQ01000318.1 GCA_005883765.1 Bacteroidota bacterium | reverse complement strand
CATATTCGAAAATAACCAGCCCATTCCTCTTAAAGCTTTTGCACCACGACCTGAACAGGCGATTACTTTTCTTCCGAGAGGTTACCTGACCATGCACAATTTGGTTGACGGAAAAAGTCAGATCGCACCTGCGATATCCATCTGCGGTCAGCAACTATCTCGCTATAATTTCCAATTGACAAGGGAATACCTGATGCTCAGGATCAATTTCCATCCTGGTGTTCTTTATCGCTTGCTGCGTATCCCGTTATCTGAGTTTGTACATACATGGTTTGATGCGGTGAGCGACTCGCAAATGCGCTGAGCTATTCCGATATGGTTTCCATAGTGGAAGATTATTTAAAGACAAGAATCAAAAGAATACGAACAGATATTCATTCTGTTGACAAGGTCGCCTCGTATATTCTTGCCAATTCACCGCAAGTGTCAATGGACTGGCTAGCTAATCAGGCATATTTATGTCAACGGCAATTTAACCGGAAGTTTACTGAAAGAATAGGCGTCAGCCCTAAATTGTTCACTCGTATTGTTCGCTTTTTTAATGCCTATAAATACCGCGAAGCACATCCTCATGATGATTGGCTTAATGTCGCCCTGCTGTTTGGTTATACAGACTATCAGCACATGGTGAAGGATTTTAAAGAGTTTGCAAATGTCACGCCCAACCTATGGGTTAGTGAGGATATGCAAGCCCCTGAAAGAATCTTGCGTCTTGCGTAAGAATGTCCATTTTCTACCACCAAATACTTTTCCTTAATAACTAGCTTCGACTTTACATAAAACGTAAAGAGATGAAAATGCTAATTATCACATTATCGGCCCTTTTGAATGTTCTTTGTATCTACGCACAAACCTCAAAAGCTGAAATTGAGATTAGAAATTTAGAAGAAAGGGAGCGCATTGCGATGTTGAAACACGACACCGTGACTCTGCAAAAAATGTGGGCCGCAAATTTTACAGTGAATGCTCCTTTTAATCGTGTGCTGTTGAGCCGCCAAGAATTAATGGATATGGTAAACAAAGGTGCTATTCAGTTTACTTCATTTTCACGGGACATTGAGCAAGTTGTGGTAAAGAAAAATATAGCGGTAACGATGGGTAGTGAACAAGTTGTATTCACGGGTAACGTACCACAAGCCGGACAGACAATAAAAAGGCGCTTTACCAACATTTGGCTGAAACAAAATGGCGTATGGACACTTACTTTCCGGCATGCCAATAACCTGTGTGCGGAGTAGACGAAGCATACCAAATGCGCCTAACATTGCATTAGCAATATGGTGGGCATATCAAGAACAATCAGCCTCATATCGCTACTCAACTTCGGTTCAGGCAGACGAATAACGCCAGGCTACAGAGTAAACAATGAGCTTTTGTAACTTTATTCAACTTTGATTCCGGGCTGGACGACATTGAATGCCACCACATCGCAAATGCGGAGCCGTTATCAGTAATACCAAGACCTGTGCTAACTTGAAACTGACTGCAAGAAATGAACAGGCAAAAAACATTGTCGCAAATAACCCCTATAAATGCCGTTTTCACACACCGTAAAAAATAAAAACCCAAAATATTTTTGTATTGACAAAAGGATGGAAAATTATTCTATCAAATTTTATTCGTTAAACACAAAAATTTATTTTACGTCAGCCAACACAAATCAAACGACAATGAGAAAATTAAAATTACAAATGCAAATGACCATTAACGGATATGTTGCCGGACCAAATGGAAAAAATGACTGGATGACTTGGAATCCAGATGACGAACTTATAGCGTTTATGAATTCACTTATTGATTCTTCAGACACTCTTTTACTTGGCAGAAAAACGGCAGACAGCATTATAAATTATTGGGAGAATGCATTGGACAAGAATCCTGATACCCCATTTGCAAAAAAAATAGTTGATATTCTAAAAGTTGTTTTTACCAAAACACTTGACAAATCACCATGGAACAACACCACTTTGGCAAAAGGAAATCTTGCAGAAGAGATTGCCAACTTAAAAAAACAAAACGGTAAAGACATTCTTGTTTTTGGTGGTGCAGGTTTTGTTTCATCACTAATAAAAGAAGGACTTATTGACGAGTATCATCTTATTGTAAACCCAACTGCTATTGCTAATGGCATGACTATTTTTAATTCACTTGACACAATACAGAAATTTTCACCCATACAATCAAAACTCTATCCAGGCGGCAAAACTGTTTTGAGCTACAAACCAAAAAATGATTGACAGAACAATACAACAAGCAACAAACAAAGGAAATGAATGCACTACTGATAACATTGGGTTTTGTGCTGCGAAACTTGATACGGCACATCTTCGCCTGAACAATAGCCCAGCCGCCAACAATCGTATTGCCGAAAGGTGGGCTGACGGAAGCCTTGTTTCAACTTATGTTTTTCAATTTAGCTGCATATCCAGCTCAACGTTATAAATTTGGCTTATGAATAAATCATCAACTAAAAATCATTAATCAACTTCGGTCGCCGGGCTTGACGGAATTCTATTTCCCACCCTTCGGCAATACCTGTCCGTTAGCGGTCATGCTATATCGACACTCAACTACTCAAACTTCCTGACATTTTCATTCTAACAAAAAATATTTCACAAAAATTTTGTGCAACCAGATAATTGCATTTATATTTGCAACCACATAGTAGCAAATAATTAAAAAATGGAAATTAGACGAGATGTTTTTCAAGCCATTGCTGACCCGACAAGAAGAGCAATTATTGCACTTATCGCTATACAGGCAATGACACCGAATGCACTTGCCGAACATTTTAACACAAGCAGGCAGGCTGTATCTAAGCATATTAAAATACTGACAGAATGCGAATTGGTAAAACAAAAACTATCAGGCAGAGAAATTTATTACCAACTCGAAATAGACAAAATGAAAGAAATAGACAAATGGCTTGAGCAGTTCCGCAAAATTTGGGAAACTAGTTTCAATCAACTTGACAAAGTATTATCAACAATTAAAAAACAGAAAAAATGAAAACCAGTTTGCTATTTGATTTTACCGTTGACAAATCAACAAAAACGGTATTTATAAACAGGGAATTTGATGCCGGCCTTTCGCTGGTATGGGATGCTTTTACCAAACAAGAAATTCTTGACCAATGGGTGGCACCTAAACCCTGGGTATCAAAAACAAAATTTATGAATTTTGAAGTTGGTGGACGAAGATTTTATGCTATGGTAAGCCCGGAAGGACAAGAACGTTGGTCTATTCAGAAATT
>VBAQ01000118.1 GCA_005883765.1 Bacteroidota bacterium | reverse complement strand
TGTTACTGGGAGGGATCTCGGGCATTGCTCCTACGAAAGTCATCATTATAGGCGCCGGTATCGTTGGCGAGTATGCAGCACGCGCTGCGCTGGCATTGGGTGCTTCAGTAAAAGTGTTTGACAACAGTGTGTATCGTTTAAAAAGACTACAAAATAATATTGGTCACCGCTTATGGACCTCAGTGATCGAGCCACGCATGCTGGCGAAGCAATTAAAAACCTGTGAAGTGGCAGTTGGTGCGCTGGGTTCCCAGACCGGCAGAACACCGCTGGTCGTAACTGAGGAAATGGTAAGCAATATGCGACCAGGTTCCGTGATCATTGATGTGAGTATTGATCGTGGCGGATGCTTTGAAACTTCAGAAATTACCAGTCATGAACACCCGATCTTTTTAAAATACGGAGTGATCCATTATTGTGTTCCCAATATTCCATCGGGTTTTGCCCGAACTGCTTCCCAGGCGATAAGCAATGTATTAATGCCGTTATTGCTCGAGGCCGGCGATGAAGGGGGTTTCGAAAATCTTGTATGGCATAAGGTTCATCTTCGCAGTGGTATTTATCTTTTCAAAGGAGCACTAACCAATTTTTATCTCAGCGAGAGATTTGATTTAAAATATACCGATCTGAATTTGCTGATTGCAAGTCAGCGATGATGTCACGGCATTTCTCCAATATTTATCATCTCAATTTTTTTTTAATGGCAACCCACAATCTTGGCCGCACAACTTTCGGTGATCCAAAAAATAAAGGCAATTTAATGACGATCGATGAAGCTCATCAATTATTGAATGAATGGGTACCAAATGAGCGTCTTCGATTGCATATGAAACAGGTGGCGGCTTTAATGAAATCATGGGCTATTGAAAAAGAAAATGCAGATGGAATTACTGCATTGAAGTGGGAGCTTGCGGGCTTGCTGCATGATGCCGATTGGGAAAAATATCCGGATGATCACTGCCGGATCATTATTGAAGAACTCGAACGAAGAAACATCGATCCCGAAGTGATTCATTGTATTGCCTCACACGGCCCAAGATATTTTGGTGTTGAACCAGAAAGCAAAATGGAAAACATGATCTATGCTTTCGATGAGCTTTCAGGGTTCATTCATGCTTCTGCCCTGATCCGGCCGACCCGCTACGAGGGCATGGATATAAAAAGTGTCATGAAAAAATTGAAGACCCCTTCCTTTGCCGCCCAGGTAAACCGTGATGAGATAAATGATGCAATATCAAGGATCGACATTCCGATCGAAGAGCTGATACAGTACATAATTGAACATCAGAAAAACGTTTCCTGATACAAGGCTGCACATAATCTCTCTCTTTTTTAAAGGCTTGTTAAACCTCCCAGACCGCCAGCAGTCACATGAATTGCTTATTATCCACACCCTGTGTAGAGGACTATTCAACTAACCGAAAAGCGTATTTTATGAGGAAGTTTTACTCCCGGATTGCTGTTTTATTATTAGTCCTTTCAACGCTGCACGCAAATGCACAAACAATCGCCGATAGCTGCCGTGCAGATTTTGAACGATTCCCGTCTACAACTGGTGACGTATTGACCCAAGACTTCCGCGGATTACCGTGGGACACCACCGCAAAAAAACCAGAGGAAATCTGTTGGAGCTTTGGCGACAGTCACGACACATGTATCAAGTATGATCCGAGTTTGAGTAGTAACTATTTCGTATCACACCATTACGACCACACAGGCATTTACAATGTCTGCATCAGAATTCTTTACCAGGGTGGTTGTTTGGCTTATAAATGCAAGTACATTCAAGTTGGCGCGGCTGATAGTTGTAGTATTAAATTTGAAACCCTCAACTCTACCTCCAACATACTGGGAAAATATTTTATCGCAGCACCCTGGGATAATCTAAACAAGAAACCTTTGGTTATTTGTTGGGACTTTGGTGATTCACATGATACATGTATTCAATATCCAACGACATATGCAGATAAGTACGCCGTATTTCATTCATACGCACATTCTGGTAATTACAATGTCTGCGTAAAAGTCCAATTTGACGGAGGTTGCGAGTCCCATTATTGCAGTGCTTTGCAAGTCGGGAATTTAACTGATAGTTGTTCAGCAGATTTTGAAAGGTTACTAACTCCGGTCGATTATCCATTACACGTTTATTACCGTGCACTACCATGGCACAACAACAATAAAAAGCCAGAGCAGATTTGCTGGAATTTCGGCGATAATCATGATACGTGTATAAACTACGATCCCGCTGTTGATAACAATTATATAGTTGGCCATAACTATGCTAATGCAGGAACGTATAATGTCTGTGTGAGAATTCTCTACCAGGGTGGCTGTTTATCGTACAAATGCAAACTTGTACAACTAGGTGAGCCGGATAGTTGCAGTGCCAGTTTTGAAACACTGACGTCCACTGCGAATGCACTTGGAAAATATTTTATTGCTCAGCGCTGGCATAACCATAATAAAAAACCCGTTCAGGTTTGCTGGAATTTTGGCGACAATCATGATACTTGCATTCAATATACAACAAGCTACACTGGTCGATATGCAACATTTCATTCATATTCACATTCGGGTAATTATAACGTATGTGTAAAGATTCTCTACGATGGAGGCTGCCAATCATATTCATGTCATTCAGTGCAGGTGGGTGAACCAGATAGCTGCCGTGCAGATTTTGAAAAATTGTCTACAACAAATAATACGCTACGAGCTTATTATCGTGCGCTGCCCTGGGATAGTTACGATAACAAACCAGAACAAATCTGCTGGAATTTTGGAGACTCTCATGATACTTGTATTAATTACAGTACTGCTATCGATAACAATTATGTAGTTGGTCATACGTATGCAAACGCAGGAACGTATAATGTTTGTGTGAGAATTAAATATCAGGGAGGTTGTGTTTCCTATAAATGCAAGCTTGTACAAATTGGTGAGCGGGATAGTTGCAGTGTCAGTTTTGAAACGCTTTCTCAAACTTCGAATGTGCTCGGAAAATATTTCATCCCTAAACTTTGGAATAGTAATAATAAAAAACCGTTGTTGATCTGTTGGAATTTTGGAGACAATCGCGACACTTGTATTCAATATTCCGCGACTTACACCGGGCGCTATGTTGTATTCCACCGTTATGAGCACACCGGTAGTTATAATGTTTGTGTAAAGGTTCATTATGATGGCGGTTGCGAATCATATTATTGCCACCTGGTGCAGGCAGGAGAACGCGATAGTTGTTCCGTCAGTTTTGAAACGATTTCTCAAACCTCAAACGTCCTCGGAAAATATTTCCTTGCTAAACTATGGAACAGTAACAATAGAAAGCCTTTATCAATCTGCTGGAATTTCGGCGATAATCGCGACACCTGTATTCAATATGCAACAACTTATACCGGTACCTATGCTGTCTTCCATCGTTATGAACACAGCGGCGTATACAATGTTTGCGTGAAAGTGCACTTTGACGGTGGTTGCGAATCCTACTATTGCCGCTTGGTGCAAGTGGGCGAACCTGACAGTTGTAAGGCAGATTTTGAGAGAATTCCGGTTACGGCGACGAACTATGCAGGACGGGTTTATTATCGTGCCTTACCATGGAATAATCATGACAAGAAACCAGCGGAGATCTGTTGGATCTTTGGAGACGGAAGAGATACCTGTATTTCCTATCCTGAAAACTACACCGGTGTTTATGCAGTAGGCCATAATTATGATCACTCAAGCATGTACGAAGTTTGCGTTAAAATAAGATATTACGGCGGGTGCGAGGCCAAAAAATGTAAAACGGTAAACATCCTCATATACAATACGGAATGTCGCGTGCATTTGTACGAGATCGTTCCCTCGGTCACAAGTTTAACAAGAGGATTTTATTTTGCTTCAGGAAATGATCTTAGGCCTGCACGTGTGTGTTGGACTTTTGGAGATGGAGCGGATACCTGCATAACGATTGACCCCGGTGCAGCTGAAATACCCCGTGGCATCAAACATACTTATCCCGGACCCGGAGTTTATCGTACCTGTGTGAAAGTATTGTTCCAGAACGGATGCACGGCAAGTGATTGTGTCGAAGTTGGCATCAGGAGTTTTACCGATCTGTGCGGCGGATATTACACTGACTCGCTGGTGGATCCTCGTACCTATGCCTTCAAAGGATTTAGTATCCACAAACCCGATGATGCGGTGATCAGTTATCGCTGGACCTTTGGTGATGGCTCTTCAGGAATAGGAGAAAGAGTAACACATACATACAATTCGCCCGGGGTATACAGAGTCTGCTTATTCATCAATACAGAAAAAGGTTGCGAAACAAAGATATGTAACGATGTAAGAGTTGCAGGCGAAAACCAAGCTAGATTACTACTATCGCCCAATCCGGTAATTAATACGCTGCATGCATTGTTTTACTCAACTCATAATGAAACTGTAAAAATCAAGATCATTAATTCGAACGGAGTGGTTATAAAAGAATTCAGTCGTGACGCCGTTCTGGGCGCGAATACCTGGGAGTTTGATCTCTCGGGTCTATTGCCGGGTGTCTACTCGTTCGTGGTGCAATCGTCAAATCAATTTGTGAGCGGGATTTTCTTTAAGCTATAAGTTTTCTCTACATAAGGGCTAATAAGCAAAGCCGTTCTGCGAGAGCAGGGCGGCTTTTTAGATTGAGCCATTTTTGAGCTAATTCTTTAAAAACTTCTTGCTGATTTCGTCATATTCCAGTATCAGATCGTTAGAATTTCCTTTCTCATCAAAAATTTTTTCCCATGTGTTCAGAGGCTCCCAGATCATTGTCCCTTTACCCCTATTGCCGGGAAGATTGAACGCAATGTCATTGACCTCTTTTTTTAATTGTGAGTACTCCACCACAACAATGTCCTTCCCATAGCGTCTGGCTAGGTCTGACAGATTATTTCTCAGATCGTCCAATGTACCATGCCATTTGGGATAATAGGATTCCCCGATGACATCAAAATAAACTCCTCGTGAAAGCATGTTCTCAAGAAAGAAAACGGATTCATCATTCTGCCCACCCAATGCAATGTGAAGAAGGATAATCGCAGATGGCTCTACTTTCAGCACGGCATCCGTTCCGGCTTTCACCAATTCGGCGAGACTGTCTAGATGCTTCACTTGACCCTCGGGCCAAACCAAGCCATGGTTAATTTCATTTCCAATCTGCACCATATCGGGCGCAGTTCCTTGATTCTTCAATTCTGAGACAACCTTTTTTGTAAACTCGTACACAGAATCCTTGAGCACCGGGAAGCTCAACCCTTTCCATGCTGATGGCTTGTATTGTTTACCAGGATCGGCCCAGGTATCGCTATAGTGAAAATCAAGTAAAAATTTCAGACCCGCTGCCTTTATCCTTTTTGCCATCTGTTTTGTATGCTCCAAATCACAGAAACCTTTCCCGGGAGAATAGCCACTGTCGGCAGATGGATTATTAAAAATTCTTAGCCGGACATAATTAAAGCCATGCTCTTTTAAGATCCATATCGCATCTTTTTGAACGCCCTTATCAGAAAATTTCATTCCCCTATCCTCCAGTTGAGGTAAAAAGGAAATGTCGGCTCCTAAAACTTTTCCGATGTTCTTTTTGTTCGACTGAATGTTTTTGGTTTCAATCGTTGCGTGAGAGCTGGCCGGAAGAATAGTAAGAATATCCGTTGAACCCGTATATAATCCGTCGCTCTTAGCTTCGAATTTTATTGTGCTTGCAGTTTTACCTGATTGAACAATCACCTGGCATTTTCCATTGAACAAATGGCGTTGCCACCCGATAGCTATCGGGTTCCCATCCAAAATTTTATCAGCCTCATGACTGCTTGGATCTCCATTTCCAACGCCGATGATTTTGGCATCGCCACTGATTGAAAATTGGATCAAATTATTCGCATCGGGCACGAGACGACCTTGCTTGTCTGCAACAGTTATATTAATCACCGTGGCATCCCTGCCGTCAGCAAGCATGGTGGTCTTGTAGGGCGTTACAACAACTTCCGAGGGCGCGCCCGTCGTCTCAATTTTTGTTGTGAGTTTTTTTCCATTTTTATATGCGACCGCTTCCAATGTTCCCGGCTGATAATTTACACTCCACTGCAAATGCCCATTGCGTGGCATATCCTTTTTGCCGAGCGATTTTCCATTCAGGAATAATTCGGCGTTATCCGCATTTGTATTCACCCACACGTCAACGGGCTTGCCCTCCTTGCCCAGCCAATTCCAGTGGGGCGAAATGTGTAACACATCTTTATCTGACCACCAGGATTGATAGTAGTAGTAAATATTTTTAGGAAAGCCACACATATCCATAATTCCAAAATGTGAGTTCACATTGGGCCATTGATAGGGAGTTGGCTCACCGCGATAATCAAAACCCGTCCAAACAAAACCTCCTATCCACCAATCATTAGGCGCGCAGAGTTTCCACCAATCCTCGGCTTTACTTGCCCACCAGGGAGCCGTAATATCCTGGTCCGGCACATAAGCACGAATGGAATCTTTTTCGTAAATGCCCCTTGTTGTCACGGTGCTCCCCATCTCTGAGCCAATGAGTGGCTGGTTGGGATGATCGCGGTGATATTCTGCCGCAGCAAAATGCCGATAATTAAAGCCGCGAACTGGGATTACTTCGTTTACTCCGTTAAATACATTCGGAACATCAGCCGCGTATGTGCAGGTTCTCGTGGGATCTAATTCCTTTTGTTTCGTAACTAATGTTTGCGCTATTCTTTTCCCAAAACTAGATGTCTGCACGCCCCACTCTTCATTACCGATTGACCAAAGGAAAACGGACGGGTGGCTGCGATCCCTCTTCAATAAATGCTCAAACTGATTGATGTATTCCGGGCTGCTATTTAATAAACGATTCTCATCAAGCACAAGCATTCCCAAACTATCACAGGCATCAAGCAATTCAGGCGTCGGTGGATTATGGCTGGTGCGATATCCATTCACGCCCATATCTTTTAACAAGCGGATCCGATAGTATTGAAGATAGTCGGGCAAGGCACTGCCTACGCCTGCATGATCCTGGTGACAGCATACGCCGTGTACCTTTACATATTTCCCATTCACAAATAAGCCTTTTGCAGAAATATTAACGTCGCGAATTCCAAATCGCAATCTTTCATCATCGACAATCTTGCCATTGAGCTTTACCGTGGGAATAATCCGATACAAATATGGATTTTCAAGCGACCATGATTTTGGATTGGTGAAAGAAATTTTCTGCTTTATTGTCTTTGTCTCGTTCGCATTTAGCGTGACAGGTTGTTCAGAAGTTTTTCCTGCAATTTTCCCATCGCGATCAGTGACAATAGCGGCAATTGAGCAGGTTGCCGAAGACAGACTTTGATTTTTTACTGTGGTCTCAACATTTACAATGACTGAATTTTTCTGCAGGTTCGTATACACAAACACTCCATCTTGCACGATGTGTACGTTGTTGTATTGATTCAGCCAAACATGTCGATAAATTCCTGCTCCTTCATAAAACCAACCCTCGTACTGACTGGCGTCGACACGAACGACTAAAACATTTTCGTGCTCATAGTTTATGTAGTCAGTAATATCGAACGACTTGCCTATATACCCACTTAGATTATTCCCAAGATAAAATCCATTGATCCAGAAATTAGCATTTCTGAAAACACCATCAAATTGGGTTTGAAAACGCTGACCGGAGTCTGACCTCGCAACTGTAAAATGTTTTCTGTACCAGCCAATACTTGTTTCAGGAAATAAACCACCGACCGGTTTGTAGCCGTGGGACATCACATCCGCATTATTCACGTTTGCAAAGGGCAATTCGACTGCCCAATCATGTGGCAGATCAAGACTTCTCCAGTCGGCATCATTAAATCTTTGATCGATCGCGGTATTTGGTGCAACTCCTGTTTTGGAAAAAATAGTTACAAGACTATAATTAAAATCTTTCGCCGGATCGGTGGTATTGCCAAAATGAAATTTCCAATCTTCATCAAAATTTATATGCTTTCGGGACCTGAATTGAGCTGAAGAGATGCTGCAGGAAATCAGGAAAAAAACTGCAAAAATTGTATAGCGATGCATGGCAGTCAAGATTTTTAAAGTTGATAATGTTTCATTTCATTTGGATGCCGGGAGCGCAGAGATTTGAGTCATATTACTTTGAACGATTTGCGATCTCTGCTCTTCTCCGAGCACTCTGCGTCCCAAAATCTCACATTTGGACCCAAAGACCGCAGAGTTCTCGCAAAGTTCGCAGAGCTTTGAGTCTACTTTACTCCGAACTCTTTGCGATCTCTGCGTCTTCTCCGAGCACTCTGCGTCCTAGAAATTTCTCATTAGGACGCAAAGAACACAGAGTTCCGCAGAGATCGCAGTAGGTTTTGACGGCAGTGCTACCAAAATTAAAGACCGCCCCAGGTAAGAACGGTCTTAATTTTTTTAACTCTAAGCTCTTTTATAAAATAGTATATGTTTGATTGTATTCATCCACCGTAATTGTATATGTTCCCGCAGCAACATTAAGATTAGGTCCATCCCGTGAAATTTTTCCGCCCGTACCACCGTAGTTAAATACCCAACCGTCAGCCGAAACAAATTTAAAATCACCTGCCGGTAATGTCATCGTAATTGTCCATTTGCCGTTGCCGCTGTATGCCATAGGTGTGGCCGTTGAGGGATCCCATCCCTGGAAATTTCCTACCACACGCAACCCATGGGATATTTCGTATTTGATGTTGTCTACGTTTGTGCCATCCCAAATCACTCGGTAAGTAGCAGCTGTGGTAATGTTGGGGAAGTTAGCCCCATTTACCTCCATCGTTGAGCCAGATGGCCCAGTGGAACCGTAGCTACGTGTTTCATCCGCGGCATTGCTTCCGTTATTCCATTGATCATTATCTATCATCTTCCAACCACCGGCTACAAGACTGTCAACCCCGAGAAATTTATTTGTTCCAAGAAAAGCCATTTGAGATGCAGGAAAAACAGCGCCAGGAGTCCAGTTATTACCTGGGATAGCATCACCCACAAGTCCCATTCTTCCTTGTTTAATGTCATACTTCATCGTGTTCAAATCGATTGTTACTCGATAGACACCAGCATTAGTGACAGAGAAGTTTGCTCCATTGGCGGCCAATGTTCCCCCGGTGCCTCCATAATTTACATCCCAACTACGACCCTGCGTAACTTTAAATTGGGCACCAGCCGGCAGAAATATGTAAGTGTAGTACATACTATTAAACACAGCGGAGCGAAGATCACGAATTAATTCAGGTGCGGTCGTCGGATCCCAGTCATTAGGACCGTATCCGGAGGCGACCTGGTAACTTCCCGGCAAATAGAATCTCAAAATAGGTATATAGGTTGTAATGGTAACATTCACAACATTTGAATAAGCCACGGCTCCAGAGGCCGTAGTTGCCTTCACCCGGTATTCAACTTTTCCGGTCTTGGTGTCTATTGGAATCCCTGAATTGATCGCAGTCGTGTTCATCTCGGCTTGTGTCATTGACTTGGTATACACCGAGGCTCCCCCGGCATTAGCGACAACCTGCGGAGATACAAAATTTTTTCCCGCCGAATCGTACTGTATGATGTAGGTTACGGTACCTGTGTAACCAGGAAATGCAGGCGACCAGGTAAATGTATTGGAATGCTGGCTGGCCGTCGCCAGTGTACCTGTAACGGTGGTCTTCTCAGTCACCAATTTTGAAGGATCAGCGAAGGGAGTAACAGTTACCTGGACAACATTTGAAATATATTTTTCATTATTGTTCGCATATGATGACGTTACCCTTATATCCAGTTTAACAGGAGTGCCAACCGAATAACCATAATTCAGCAGAAGAGTATTCAGATCCCTTCCGGTGAAGGTTGTGCTAAGATTTTTTGTAATTGTTTTCGTAACCTCTTTGGCAAAATTTCTTCCTGTCGAATCTATTTCAACAACATATTTCATATTAGCTGAGTCGGTCGCATAATTGGGAAATGACCAGTTTAAGGTCAAAACAGTTTTAGTTGAATCCCCGGCAGTGGGAGTAACCGTTGTTGCCGATGGAGTCAGCGTAACCGGGTTACCTAATTTATTATATGGTAAATCTTTTACTTTCTCACACGATATGAAAAAGAGCGTTACACCCGCGAATAACATCACAAAATTTATTATCGATCGCATAAACATTGTATTTGTTGTGAATTATTGTTTGACGACCGTAAATTTTCCTAATTGAAAATCCACAGTGATTTTATAATTTCCACTTGCAGCCGGAGCTAATAAGTCGCCGCCATTGTCATGAAAATCATCTCCATTAACGTTGTTCGTATTATTTGCTCCAAGGCCGCCATACTTAGCTCCCCAATCGCCATACAAGGGAACAAATAAATATGAACCACCTCCAGTTAAAGCAATGCTTGATAAGACATATAATGTTGAGCTTACTTGTGTAAATTTTTGACTTAACAATTCAGGAGCAGGACTACCCATCCAGCCACCCGGAGTTGCGCTGCCTGTAATATATAATTTACCCGAGGCGGGAGGCGCAACTTTTGGCGGAGGGGCAAATGGTTTGGTTGTAAACGAAATAACATTCGATGTAATTTTTACAGACGAGCCAATACTTGCAATAACTCTTAACTGTAAGGTATAATTGCGCCTTGGGCTAAGTTGCAATACCATCGTATTCCCTAAAATCCCGTTTAGTTCTCCGACCGTATAGGACTTGGATAGATCCTTCGCGATAACAGTAGTAACCTTCCTGCTGCTGTTGAAATTTGCGCCCAATGTATCCATTTCAAGAGTGTATGTCACGTCCTGTGAACTAAGGCCTGTGGTAAACTTGTAATCGGGGTTTGTCCATTTCAACACAATAGCTGTGTTAGCTTCTGAACCGGGTTCCAGAGTTACCGTTGCAGTAGAAGCTGAGAAGGAAGGAGGCGTTCCACCTTCAAAAAAATCTTTATTTTCGGCCTTCTTACAAGAACTGATGCAAAAAAGAAAAACCGAAAATGCCAGCAATCCGAAAATATTTTTCATAATTAACTGTATTAAGATTAGTAGCCTGAGTTTGGAATGAGGTTAGTATTTGCATTTATTTCTCTCGAAGGAATCGGGTATAGCTTCCGAATGGATGAGGCCATAAATAAGTGCCTTCAACAAACTTGTTGAAACGAATTAAGTCTGTACGGCGAAAACCTTCCCAATATAATTCGCGGGCCCTTTCATCTAGAATGAAGTCTGTTGTCAGCTGACCTGCATTAATATTACCCGACGTATTTCCGTATGCTCTTGTTCTAACAAGCGTCATATAACCGAGGGCAGTTGTGGCATCGCCACCTGTTCCGCCTCTTAGTACAGATTCAGTGTAGATAAAATACATTTCGGGCAAGCGAAACAACGGCATATCTATATCAGAAAAGTCCTGGCTTGATCCGGGTGAGCCGTCCCTTTTTATGTTTTTATATTTTGTAACACCAAGCCCATCTGTGAAAGCGGTAACATTACTGATTTCAAGATTTTGGCCATCGGTATAAAATTGGGCGCGTTTATCGGTGATTGTTGTGAAATTGGGATACCCTGGAAATAGCTGAGGAAGATTTTTCGTCGCTCTTGTTCCGCTCCAGCCACCGCCCACTCCAAAAGAAGACGCAGGCATAGAGCCACCTACACAGGCATGCGTTAAAAAAGTGGTGCCTCCGTAGCCTTGTGTATGAATTCCATCATAATTGATCGTAAAAATAAATTCGCCTGTAGCACTGGTATTAAGATTATTATCGGCACGCATCAACCAGGTATAATCGCTGATCAGAGAGTAACCGGCATCAATAACTTTTTTGGAATAGGTAATAGCATCAGAATATTTAGGTGTGCCAGTATATACTTCTGCATTTAAATACAGGCGGGCCAATAATGCCCACACAACCGCTTTATCTGCCCGGCCATATTCATTGCTATGTGGTGCAGGCATATTTGGTTCTATTGCCTTTAGCTCGTTCTCAATATAAGTGAATAGATCACTACGGGTAATGCGGGGAGGCGGTGCACCGCCAATAGCAGTAGCCTCTGTTGCAAATGGAGGATTGCCATATAGATCCATTAACACCCAATACTGAAACGCTCGTAAGAATCTTGCCTCTCTTGCAAATTGCCGGATATTATCTGCATCGCTACCCGAAATACCTCTTTTGCTGAGTTGATCGTCAGCTGCCTGCCTGATGAATTCATTGCAAAGAGTAATTTGATACATACAGCGATAATAAAGACCAGTAAGGAAACTGTTATTTGATGTCCAGTTCAGTCCTGGATGCCAACATCACCCCATGATATCACTGCCTCATCCGTACTCAACTCCTGCGCCTTCCAAAACAGCCGGAAGAAATCAGAGAAGCCTTCATCAATACCTTGCACGTCACCATTGCCGGCCGGGCCCTGGTTACCTGTAAGCGCAAAGCTGCCGTACACTTTCGCCAATACCGATTTATAACCAGCGAGATTAGCATATACAGTTTCTGAAGTAACGTCATTGGTAGGTTTCAAATCCAGTTTTTTTGTGCAGGACTGGATGATTGAAATAACAAACACAGCTAAACAAATACTGGCTTGTAAAATAACTTTTTTCATACGCATTATTTTATGCAAATCGTTTAATTAAAAATCAAGATTCAGGCTGATAGTAAAAATCCTGGGCCTGGGATAAAAATTGTTATCAATACCTCCGGATACTTCGGGATCTACTCCTTTATATTTAGTAACGGTAAATACATTTTGCACGTTGGCTCCAATCCGTAAACTAGTATTCCTGCGAACAACATCACCTGCATTGTACCCTACGTTGATATAATCCATTCTCAGGAAAGAAGCATTCTCTATATAATAATCAGATAAAAGGTATTGATCACCATTGCCCGTAAAATTGGTTTCAAGCAAGTTCCTTGAACCATTAGCAAGAAATCCCAACGGGTCAATAATATTTCTTTGTACACCCGTATTCGAAAACCTGTTGTTGTACATATAGTTTCCAATGTTTGCCCTCAATGAAAATCCCGCACTCCATTTTTTCCAGTTTACATTTGAATAGGCTCCTAAAAATGCTTTGGGATCAGGAGATTTGTAACGGTACAAATCATTATTATTGATCAGGCCATCGCGATTCCTGTCTTCAAACAAACCCTCAATTGGTTTTCCGGTTTTGTCATAAATCTGCTGGTACACATAAAATGAGCTTTTGGGATACCCAACCGAATGTATCTGGATTGTACTTCCAACACCGCCAGCAATACCTCCTACAAGATTACCTGGAAAAGTTGGATCATTGGTAAAGGTTAGCTTAGTGATTTTATTTTTATTGTATGTAATGTTGAAACCAAAGTCCCATGTAGTGGTTTTATTTTTTACGGGCTGTGTGTTAATAGTAAATTCAACACCACGGTTTTCCATATTGCCAATGTTGGCTAGAATTTTATTTGAAAAATTAGTACCGGCTGGTTGATCAATTACGCTAAGAAGATCTGTTGTTTTCTTTAAATAAACATCAATTGAACCTGAGATGCGATTATTGAAAAAACCATAATCAAGACCTGCATTATAAGTAGCAGTTTGTTCCCATTTTAAATTCGGATTGTACCCGTTGGGTCTGTATAAAGAATCAAATACATTTCCAAACTGATATTGGGCTTGCTGATTTGCCAAAGAATACCTTGCTATATAATCATAATTTCCAATTCCATCTTGTTGTCCGGTTTCTCCATAGCCTAATCTTATTTTGAGATCACTAAGTGTGCGTGAGTTCTTCAGAAAATCTTCTTCTTTTATTCTCCAGGCAAAAGCTCCTGAGGGAAACCATCCCCATCTGTTCTCTTTTGAAAAACGTGATGAACCAT
>VBAQ01000117.1:20000-31192 GCA_005883765.1 Bacteroidota bacterium | reverse complement strand
CACCGTTATAAATATTAGTCAGATCAATGGGATTGACAGAATCCTTTTCAACAATCGTATTTGCAAAATGAATCCCTGAGTGTTTTGATGAAATTAAATGAAATAAAGTTTTTCTGTTTTGGCACGAGATGCAACAAATTGTTCCAAAGACAAAGAGTAGGATATTCAAAATTTTCATTAAACACATTTGAGACGAAAAGAAATGCTACAACAAAAGAGGCGAAGTAAATATACTTCACCTCTCAATAAAACATTACTAAAACAATTCTAATTCTTAGTAGCCGGGATTTTGTTTTAACCGCTCTGTTCCATCCTGGTTCATGTTATCAATTTCGCCTTGCGGGATTGGCATGTATTCATTTTTACCGGCGGTGAAATTGGCGGTCGACTTTAATGGTCTGAAGGATTTCTCCCTTGCAATATATGCATTGATTGTCGCAGCCGCAATTCCCCATCTAACCAGGTCAAAGAATCTTTGTCCTTCCATGGCGAGTTCGAGCCTTCTTTCAAAGCGAATCGCCTTCCTCGCATAATCCTGATCAGGAAAAGAAGTATACAGACCTATGTTATAGGTAGCGGCGTCCGTGCCAGTAGAGTAAATAGAGTTGGCGGCGTCATAATTACCGGTCTTTACCCATGCTTCAGGATGGTCTTTCATTCTTGAGCGTACCTGGTTCACGTGATCCTTGGCAGCCGTCAGTTGGCCTGCTTCTGCCTCGCATTCCGCGGCCCACAAGATGACGTCTGAAAACCGGATAATGTTAACATTGTTTGCCACCAATTCGGTCGGTCCCCAATAAGAGCTGCCGACGTCCGTGAAAGCGTCTTTTTGAGAATTGGCGTAGACGTTTTTAATCGGACTCTTATTACCATCATTCACAGGATTTCTGATCCATGTCAGGCCCTGGTGAGGGCCCCAATCCAGATATGGAATGCCTGGTCTTCCCATTGTCCAGTCAATTCTGGGATCAAGATTGCCAGCATATGAGGCGCCAGATTCGGCGCTAACGTTCGAACCCTGAAACCATGTGTCCAATAACGGTAGACCGGTTGCATCCGTCTTAAACGCGTTGGCCAGATCCTGTGTCGGATTGTCGAAACCACAGCAAGCTCCGGGACCACCTGTGTATGGAAAGTTCAAAATATCGCCGTAGTTACCATTTGGATCGCCACCCCAATCGACGGATGAATTGTCCTTGACTGAAGTTTGGGCGGCGAAAACCGACTCTTTACTATTTTTTTGAGCAGGATTGAAGTTTGAGAAGAAGTGATCATTCAATCCATATTTTGCACCGGCTGAGCTCTTTCCATTGGCAATGACGTCTGTGAGGATTGGATAAGCGGAAGTGAATTTCTTTTGAAACATATAAACCTTGGCCAATAGTGCTTTTGCTGCCCACTTGTTTGCTCGTCCGGGTTCACCAGGCCATGTGTCCGGTAAATCAGGTATTGCCGCAGTCAAATCGGCCTCGATTTTTGGCCATGCGTCGACCGTATTAGTCACATTGAGATTAGTAGGGTCGACGGTTTCGTCTGCGAAAATTATGTTATTGAATATCTTTTTCAATTCGAAGTGATAGAATGCCCGCAGGAATTTAGCTTGAGCGGTGATCGCCGCTGCTTTACCGGCAGAAATTCCGGTGGCAATGGCCAATGTCCTCAATACGTCATTGCAGCGTTGGGAGCCTGAATAACAAACATTCCACTTTTGAGGAACCGCACTATTTGTTGCGGTCAACGACACCCATTGCTCCATCGGAGCCGCTTCGGCCACGTCCGTTGGATCCGATCCTTTATAGGCGTCATCACTGGTTACGCCACCAAAGATCCAATTTGAAGCGCCTGACGCAAATCCATCGCCCGAGGCACCTTCACCGTCTACCAATGAGTATGCTCCGATTAACAAGCCCTGGACTCCTTTTTCCGTGGCCATTACTTGCGGGTTTAAGGTTCCGAGAGGTGGTTTGTCTAGGAACTTCTTACTACAGGCGAAAATAACCCCGAGAAGTACGACAGTTGCAGGAATTATGAGTTTACGTTTCATCTTTTTCATATAGTTGAATGAATTAAAATTAAAAACTGATGTTAAGCCCTACCAGGTAACCGGGTGTATGCGGATAATTACCTTGATCTATTCCATATTCGAATGTTCTAAAAATGTTTCCGTTCGAATCAGTCTGGCTTTGCAACTCAGGATCTAGCCCGTTGTACTTCGTAATTGTAAACAAATTGGTTGCCTGTACATAAACCCTTAGGCGCTCAATTCCGTATTTTGAAAGCAAATTGTTGGGTAAAGTGTAACCGATCTGCATCTGTTTACTGCGGAAATACGATCCCTTGCTAATGAAGTAGCTGTTTGCATAACCGCTATTATCTGTGCTAAATCCACCTGTAGTACGTAAAAGTGGAATCTTTGCATTAGGGTTGCTAGGCGTCCATGAATTCACAGCGGCTTCCCTCCTGATGCCGCCCTTAAAGAAGTCTGGGAAGTCTGTAAAATAAAGTGTGTTATTGAAAATGTCATTCCCAGCCATTCCAAAGAAGAATGCGGAAAAATCAAAGTTCTTGTATGACGCACTGATATTGATCCCATACGTGAAGTCTGGGTTCGGATTGCCCAGGAACGTTCTGTCGTTTATATCAATCTTACCATCCCCATTTATATCAGCATATTTAAACACCCCCGGCTGAGCGTCTGTTTGTGTTGGCGATTTGGCTACATCGTTGGCATCTTGGAAAATTCCGATTACTTTATAGCCAAAGAACTCACCAAATGCGTGACCCTCGACATGACGCTGGAGGCGATTGTTCCTGATTACATCGCCATCGCGATAAGACACACCTGGTAAATCAACGATCTCATTCTTATAGGAAGTAAAAATTCCTGTCAGGTCCAGTTTAAAGTCCTTTCCTATGGTTGTGTGATAAGTACCGTTAAAGTCGATCCCTGTGTTCTGCATGTCGCCGACATTCACAAATGGCAGATCTGCATCACCTCTGAATACAACGTCAGTTGGCGTACCACCTTGCACAAACAAAAGACCACTAACTTTCTTTTTGTACCAGTCAAGTGTGATGTCAAGTTTATTGTTTAATATCACCGCATCAAATCCTACATTTGTGATAATGTCGCCCTCCCAAGTTGTAGACACGTTACCAATATGGCTTTTGTAAAAACCTGCGACGGGACCGGTGCTGTTTCCCGCAATGTCATACGCGGACTTGCCTAACCTTGATGCATAAAGATCATAAGGATTGTCCGAGCTGACTGCACCGGTTGAACCGAGCTTGGCCCAGCTATACCGAAGTTTCAAATCATTAACAAATGAAACATTCTTGAAGAAGTTTTCCTGAGACAGTCTCCATGCAACAGACACACCTGGAAAATACCCCCAACGTTGATCCTTGGTAAAGCCAGAAAAGCCGTCTCTGCGCAAACTTCCATTCACCAAGTATTTTCCCTGATAGCTATATTCCAATTTGGCAAACTGCGACCATAAATTGCTTTGATAGGCTCCGCCTGAATTGCCCTGGCTACCAGTACCTGCGTTGATAATCCAGAAATTCGGGTCTTCCGAGAAATAACTACTTCGCGTCGCACCCACATAACGTCCATAGTACTTGACTGCTTCTGTGCCGACTAGAACTCTTACATTATGCTCGCCGAATAGTTGGTTATAGGTAAGCGTATTGGTATAAGTCCAACTGGTATTGTAACCGGCTCCTTCACTGAAAGAATTTGAACCCGTATTCCCCTCGGCGTTTTCGTACCCGACATAACCAAAAGAATAGTAGTAGTTATTATCCAAAATACCACCATAGCTTGTCCGTGCGGTGAAGTGCCTGAGAAAATCCACTTCGGCAAATACATTTCCTGAAATATCCCAATTATAACCTTTATTGTCTTTAGTGCGATATAAGTCGGCAAATGGATTTCTAGAGTTACCCAGGCCATTCGACTTTGTACCTGCGAAATTTCCCATAATGTCATAAACCGGAATGATGGCACTTTCACGATAAACGGTAGTAAGTGGGTTTTGCTCACTATTGAGCCAAAAGCGGGGATTTTCTTTATAAAACACATAAGCATTTTCGCCAACCCTGATATGATCCTTAATGTTAAACTGAGTATTGGCTCTTACCGAATATCTTTTTAGAAATTGGTACTTGACAATGCCTTCTTGGTTAAGATAATTAACAGAAAAGAAGTAAGAACTTTTGTCTGAGCCGGAACTTATTGATAAATTATGGCTTTGGACTTGCGCATTCCTGGTAATCTCCTTATACCAATCCGTTCCTACTTTATTTGCCAGTGTTATTTGGTTAGAATTAATATCATAAAGAGAGGGGTCTGTGCCAGGAGCTCCACTCATAGCGCCCGCAGGCGTTATGTAATCGGGAATAACCGGGTTTGCTCCGGTTCCAAATTGCGCATGGCTGGGCACTGCAATTCCCGAGTTCTTTTGTTGAAGCCAAATGGCATTCGCTTCTTCCTGGGTGTTGGCCATGTCAAGACCCTTGCCACGCGTTACAAAACCATAATACATGTCATAGGTCACCTTGGCTCGTCCGGTCTTACCTCTCTTTGTCGTGATGATGATGACACCATTGGAACCAGCCACACCGTAAATGGCGGCCGAGGCGTCTTTCAACACTTGTATAGACTCTATGTCGTTAGGATTGATGTCATGAATATTACTCCTGACACCGTCAATGATAAAGAGAGGCGAATTATCACCGTAGAATGAAGTGATACCCCGGATGCGAATGTCGCTGGCGCCGCCAGGTTCTGCCGAGCTGACAATAGTCAATCCTGACGCGCGGCCTTGCAAAGCCTCTTCACCAGTGCCGACAGGAGTTTGTTTCATGTCAGCTACATTTACCACGGATACAGAACCCGTAATGTCTTTCTTGCGCTGGGCCGTGTAGCCCGTTACCACAACCTCATTCAAACTGGTCGTTTGCAATTTCATTGCGACATCGATCTCATTTTTCCCTCGAACATTAACCTCCGAAAGTTCATAGCCAACAGAAGAAAAAATAAGTACGTCAGACTTCGGCGGCAAAATGATCGAATACGCACCTTCAGTCGAAGTAGTAGTCGCTACATTAGTACCTTTTACAGACACTGTAACCCCGAAGAGAGGTTTCGTATCTGGCCCTGTAACTTTTCCACTGACTCTTGTTTGGGCGAACGTTAAACTGGATAGACAAAGAAAACCTAGAAAAGCAAATATTTGTTTTGCCTTTCTGACAACGCAGAAGCGATTTTTCATAAAGCAATCGTTTGGTGATGGAATAATAAGTGGTGATAAATTTATTAACAAATACTTAATGAAAAAAAAAATTTTTCAAAATATGTTAAAAAAAAATTCGATACTGATAGAAAATAATGCCCAGACCAATTTTTAAATAATATTATTTTATTTGCATATTTATATTTTTAAAGATTTTTAAAAGCCCCTAAGACACCCGCCTGTTCTGCATTCTCACCGGAAAGAGGAATCTGTTACCGATAATAACAAACATTAGTCTGTGAGCATGATAAGGACAATTTTACTATCTCCGAAAATTCAAATTTGTTTGCTATTGTTTCTCATAAACTGAAAACCCCATCGTCAATGAGGTGAATATTTTTTGAGTAGGTGAACTCATTTATTTTTTTTACGAAAGTGAAATCAGAAATTATTTTTTTTATCTGCTGAATATCGTCTGCAAAAATTCTGTCTTCCTCGGCAAATGATACAAATTTTCGAACATATTCGTGGGCAAATTCCAGGATCTCACTTGACCTTAATGGCCGGCGAAATTCAATAGCCTGGCATGCGGTTAATAATTCGATGGCTAAAATATATTCAAGATTATCCAGCACCATATTTAGTTTTCTTCCACTAATGCTTCCCATGCTTACATGATCCTCCTGGCCGAGTGATGTGGGGATGCTGTCTGCACTGGCAGGAAAACAAATCGTTTTATTTTCAGTAACGAGAGCAGCCGTAGTATACTGAGGGATCATGAATCCACTGTTTAATCCAACATTTCTCATCAGCAACATCGGCAGTCCCCATTTACCTTCTAATAATAAATAACAACGACGATCAGAAATATTTCCAATTTCTGCCGCGGCAAAACAAGCATAATCGAGAGGCAAGGCAAGTGACTGCCCATGAAAATTTCCGCCGCTTATGGTATCGTCATCAGAAAATATGATTGGATTATCAGTAACAGCATTCAACTCTATTTCAGTCAATTCTTTTAAATGTAACCACGCGTTGCGGCTGGCTCCATGCACCTGGGGCATACAACGAAGTGAGTAAGGATCCTGTACGCGGCCGCAATCAACATGTGACTGCATGATCGCAGAATCTTTTAATAATATTCTAAGTCGTTGTGCCACCAACTTGTTTCCCGCAAACGGTCGCAGCTCGTGCAGCCGGGCATCAAATGGTGCTTTTGTTCCTGTTAGCGCCTCAAGACTCATCGCGCCGATTATGTCAGCAGCTTCCAGGCAGTTATGCATTCGTTGCACGGCTTTCGCGGCATAAGCCAAAATAAATTGCGTACCATTGATGAGAGCAAGTCCTTCTTTTGGTCCAAGTTGAAGTGGCAATAAGGAAAATTTATTCAGTATTTCTTGTGCCTTGTACCTTGTGCCTTCATGAATCACTTCTCCTAAACCAATCAGCGGCAAAAATAAATGGGCCAGCGGAGCAAGGTCTCCTGAAGCACCCACGCTCCCTTTTTCAGGTACTACCGGGATTACGTCATTTTCAATATGCCAAAGAATTCTTTCAATAGTTTCTAACCTCACACCACTATAGCCCTGTGAAAGAGCATGCACTTTTGTGATCAGCATTATGGTGGCGATCTCGGCGGGAGCACTATCACCAACTCCAACGCTATGACTTTGTAAAATTTTATGCTGAAGTGTGGCGGTATCTTCCTCGGAGATCTTTGTGTTGGCAAGAATGCCGAAGCCGGTATTAATTCCGTAGACCGTTTTGTTGCTTTCAACTATTCGCTGCACATAATGCTGGGAAGTTTTTATTTTGTTTATGGCAGCTTCAGTTAGCTTGCCATTCAACTGGTGCGAGGCAAGATCAATGGTTTGCTGCACAGTGAGTCTGTCAACTCCGTAATTAAAACTTTTGGACATGTTCATTAAAACTTATCAAAGTAAATGAATCTGTGCCAAATAAAGCCGGCGCGAGTGAGCACAAAAAAACAGTCCCGATTGGAACTGTTTTCATTCATCGTAGTTTGCGTTTACAAATTTCTTCCCCGCGCCAGGCCTCCTTTACGTCCAGCCTCCCTCGCTTCCTGTGTATTCCATTCGTGCCCTGTGCCTTTTTCATGTGATGCTCTTCCACCCTGGCTTGCGATCTCTCGTTGTTGTGTGGGATCCATAGAGGCAAACCCTCTGGTTGAAGTATTTTGACGGGAGCCCCTTCCTCTTCCCTGGCCTCCACGATTTGAACCTCTTGCCATAATAGAAATTTTTAGTTAGAAAATTTATTCGCCCGCTTGTCTCCGATTGCCGCCCGAGGACTGGCCACCTTTTCTTCCTATCTCGGCCATGTGCTCTCTGTTCTGGCTTACAACTTCGCCACCCTTACGCCCGGCTTCTCTTGCCTCCTCCGAATCAAATTCATGAGCGGTCCCTTTTTCATGAGCAGCCTTGCCTCCTTCCCTTGCAATCTCGCGCTGTCTTTCCGGATCCATGGAAGCAAAACCACGATTGGCTGTATTGCCCCGGTTCGTTCTATGATCCTGATCTTGCATTTCCCTGTTTTTTGCCATACAATTAAATTTTAGGTTAAGAAAATCTTTTGCTCCTTTTAAAATTTGCTGTTTCTTTAATTGATTTGGTCGCAGTAAATCTTTTCCGGAAATTTCAAAAGCGAAAAAATCATACCACGCTAATTTATTTTCACAAATAGCGATTCTACACCTGATTTCGCTAACCTGTTCTCCGATTTTGTTTTTGATTGGGAATTTATTTACCCAAACAGTTGAGAGTTTTAAGAAATTGATTGCGGGATCTATTAAAAAATGGAGTGTGAAACATAATAAGCAAAAACTCTCCAGACCATCTGAAGAGTCGTTTGTGATCCGGACAGGATTCAAACCTGTGACCCTCCCGATTAGAATCGGGATGCTCTATTCACTAGCTTTGATTAACGCTTCAATAAATTTTCTGCTTTTCATTCGCTTGATGTAGCGTTCCCTGCCTCTTGCTTCTATTAAACTTTCGAATTCTTCTCTATAGACCAAAGTCCAGGGCCGACCTGTTCTTGTAAATTTATCCTTACCCCTATTGTGTTCCTGTACTCTCCTAGCAATATCGGTGGTTGATCCGACATAATATTTATCAAGACTTGGACTGTAGAGAATATAACAATAGGCGGAAGACATAAAAAAAACTCCCGATTCACGGGAGCCTGTATCTGTGATCCGGACAGGATTCAAACCTGTGACCCACAGCTTAGAAGGCTGTTGCTCTATTCAGCTGAGCTACCGGACCATTGAATTTAAGAGGCGCAAAGATAAATTTTTTTAGCTTGCACACAAACCTGAGTATCAGAGTATGGATGTAAAAATTGATGCAAGCTGGAAAAAAGTTTTAAAGGAAGAATTTGATAAATCCTATTTTGAAAATATCGTGCATCACATCAAGGTTGAAAGATCACAGGGAAAGATAATTTATCCTCCTGGCAGCTTAATTTTTAATGCATTTAATACAACCCCTTTTGATAAAGTTAAAGCAGTGATCCTGGGTCAGGATCCTTATCATGGCCCGCGACAAGCACATGGGCTTTGTTTCTCTGTGCAGGATGGTGTCCCTCCTCCGCCGTCATTGATCAATATTTTTAAAGAATTACACGATGATATTGGTGTTAAGATCCCTGCATCGGGCAATCTTACCAGGTGGGCTAAGCAAGGTGTCCTTTTACTCAACGCTTCCCTAACGGTGCGTGCAGCAGATCCTATGAGTCATTCTAAAATTGGTTGGGCCGAGTTCACCAACAAAGTCATAGAAAAAATTTCAGAAGTCAAGCAACATGTCGTGTTTTTGTTATGGGGAAAGTTTGCCCAGGAGAAAAGAGTCTTGATCGACGAAAGCAAGCATCTTATTTTAAGAGCTGCTCACCCCTCTCCTCTGTCAATCTCCGGTTTTTTGGGATGCAGGCATTTCTCAAAGACCAATGAGTACCTCGTGAAAAATGGCATAGACCCGATCGATTGGGCATTGTGAAACAAAAAAACAATGAGCACAAACAAAAAAATCTCTCCGGAACTAATCTTGGAAACCGATAGGGTGATACTTCGCCCAATCAGTGAAAATGATTTTAATGACTTATTGGAGTTAGCCCAGGAGCAAGAGATGTGGAAATATTTTGCTCTTAACCTCGCCGATAGGGAGCATTTCCAAAAATGGATGGACGCCGCATTTGCTGACAGCTTTGCAGGAACAAGAATTCCCTTCTCAATAATTGTGAAAAAAACAGGAGAAATCGCAGGCAGCATGAGCCTGATGAATATTTCTTACCATGATCTTCGAACAGAGATCGGTTCTTCCTGGCTCGGAAAAGATTTTAGGGGCACGGACATTAACCGACATGCCAAATATGCCATGATGAGATATGCATTTGAAGAATTAAATTTTGAGCGGGTAGAATTTAAAACAGATGTATTAAACGAAAGAGCAAAACAGGGATTGCGAAAAGTAGGAGGAAAAGAAGAAGGTGTGCTTCGCAGTCATATGACCATGTGGCACGGCCGCCGCAGAGATTCAATTTACTTCAGTGTGATAAAGAACGAGTGGCCGTCATTGAAGCAAACTATCTTTAAAGATATAGAGGGCTATGCGTGTCATTAAAAATATCCTTGGAAGAATTTTTGCGTTATGGGCAGCCATAATTTTTGTGTCAACGATGCTGATCGCTTTGCTCCCCATTTGGATAATAGGTTTATGGAAAGATCCAAAGCAGTCGCGCATGATGCACAAAATTTACAGGACATGGATGATCATTTTCTTCTTCCTCACCGGCCTCAGGTTACGGATAAAGGGCAAAGAGAATTTCAATCCAGGAGAAAACTATATTGTTGTGTTCAATCACAATTCCATGATGGATGTGCCCGTTTCCGTTCCATTTATGCCCGGTGCTAACAAGACAATTTCAAAAATTGAAATGGCAAAAATTCCTTTGTTTGGCATTATCTATAAACGTGGAAGCGTGCTGGTAGACAGAAAAAATGAAGAAAGCCGAAAGATGAGTTATGTCAAAATGAAAGACGTATTAAAAATGGGCTTGCACATGTGCATTTATCCTGAGGGAACAAGGAATAAAACCAATCAACCCCTGCAACGTTTTCATGGTGGGGCTTTTCGCCTGTCGATTGATTCAGGCAAATCTATTTTACCAGCCCTTATTTTCAATACTGGTAAGGTACTGCCCAGAAAATTCTTTTATTTCTGGCCGGCAAAAATTGAGTTGCACTACCTGGAATCCATTTCACCGACCTCGTTTTCGACAGCGGAAGAATTAAAAGAAAAGGTGTTCCACGTAATGAAGGAGCACTATCTACAAAATAACAAATAGCAAATAGCAAATCCCAAATCGCAAAGAGTCCCGCCTAAAACAAAAAATTGTGATTTGGAATTTGTTTATTTGAGATTTAGAAATTAAAAAAGGTCCTGGTGCGGTTAATTTTCAAATCCTGGAGCATTGAAGACTTTGGACTTATATTAATGCTGAAAAAGCGATATAGTCCGACTGGTGTAATGCTGATCGCCATTTGCCAACAGTGCATATCCCGGGAAATATTCATCGTAAAAGTTTGCAGTTTTTTTGTGTCGAGATCAAAAAATCCATTCACCATAAAATTCCATTTTGGAGAAAGCAAAAAGCTACCCCCGAAATTCAGGTTAGAACTGAATATTTTTTCAAATCCGCTGTAATCAGTTTTCATGCGGTCATAAAACGAAAGGCTCAAACCCAGATTTAAGGTCCACGGCACATTAAAGTCAACAAAGTCGGCCGGGTTTTGTCTCATGTAGTCAAGCAGGTTTTGTTGATCAATGAGGTTTGGATCGTTCAAAATCTCATTCATTTGTTTTTTTCTTGTGTCTTCTTTCTGCTTGTCTTTTGCCTTGCTCCTAAAATCTGTTGAAATAGAAAGATTGCCAT
>VBAQ01000117.1:9093-19947 GCA_005883765.1 Bacteroidota bacterium | reverse complement strand
ATTTGTTCACCGGGAAACCTCTTTGATCATAATCATAAGGATTCACAATGGCGTTGGCTGTGATACTGATCTTTTCAAAAAGCGTACTTCGCAAATAAAAATTGTTTTGAGGACTTAAACGAAATGAATCTGCCAGGAAATCGTAGCTTGTCGAGAAGCCGTACCCATCGATCAGTTTTATTTTTTTGATCCCATTATTGGCAGTATCTTTTTTCGATTTCACTTTCATCTCAAGATTATTGTCCAGTTGAAAGGTCAACCCGCCAAATGTTCGTCCGCCTGTATACGAAACGATGCTACCTCCCATTTCATTATAAACAAGCTCCCGGTTTGTTGTGTCAATGATCGTTCTTTGCAAGTATTTTTTATTTAGATCGGGCGTGTAGCTGAAACTCAATGTTGGTCGCACCACATGTCGTATGGCGACGATCCTGGAATTTTTGAATTGATAGTTGCCAAATATCGCTGTATTCAATCCTATTGAAAAACTGGCCCGCTGATCAATGAATACCCCTTTCTTGAAATTTGTGTCCACCTTTTTTGCATTTGGATCCCACGTATAGGTAGTAATGCGCTGCAGCCAATCCTGGCCATAGGATAGTCCTGGTGAGATCAAGAGTGCTCCGCCTAAGACTGGGGGTAATGACAACGAGATTGGAATGCTGTGATGCGCTGACCATTGAGCTGTATCCAGCAGGTATTTCAACAACGGTTTTACTCCATTTCTTCCATATTTCAATGTATCATAAAAGCTGATGGTATTGTTAAACGAACCATTATAGCCGATACCTAGTTTCTCATACCATTTTGGAGAACCGACAATTTCTTTTTTCTGCAAAGGATAAATGGTATTTACCGTAAATCCAACGTCAGGCAAACTCAGGTTGATGTAATGCAGGTTATTGTTTTGGTTGTGGTTGGCGCTCACAGTAAGATTATAGGGTTTGCCGATCCAACTTTTAGAATAGGTAATGGAAGACTGCAACTGGTTCTGAAAGTTCCGTTCAGGACTGTTGGGGACGTAACGGTTATAACTCGTCGAACCGGCATTGACACTTGCACTAAAATTTGTTCCGGGCCTCGCCTTGCTGTCGACGCTGTGGTGCCAATTGATAAAATAGCTTCGGTTCTTAGAAAAATCGGGATCTCCTTTGAAATTGCGTTTGGTGGACTGAATACTAAAATTTACACCTCCGTTGAATTTGTAGCGCCTGCGATAAGTGGGTGTAATGGTCGCTGACCATCCTCCATAAGAATAGATATTTCCGCGAAGAGTCACATCCCAATAGTCGTTGATCACTTTATAGTAGCCGCCATTCACAAGACCCAAACCGTACTCCTCATTTGTTTCAATTGACGGGGCGAGAAGACCGGAATGTCTTCCGTGGCTGAGAGGGAAAATTCCAAAGGGTAAATAAATTGGAATCGGTACTCCTTCAAACTCGGGATGAATAGGTCCGGAAACAGCTAGTTTGTTATTAATGACTTTTATTTTGTTATAATGAAATCCGAAATGAGGGTCATCCAGGTCGCAGGTGGTCATGACGCCATTCTTTGCATACATCGTAGTGGCATTTATTTTTTTAGCCAGTGATGATTGCAAAAAAACTTCACCGCTTTGCGTGAAGGTGTTTTTTGTTAAACCCTTTTGCGTTTTAAAATTGAATCGAATTGTATCGCTTTGAAAGGCGCTCTCCCCTTGTTTAAAGTTTGCCCTCTCTAGCACTTCACCTAAACTATCTACCCGGTTATAGGCTGTCAAGATTTGAGTCTCCTGGTCGATTTCAATTTTTGGTGCCGTAAGAGTAATGTCTTTATACTCTGTTTTTGTTTTGCCGTACAGGAAAATTTTTTTTTCATTGATCATGACAACTGCGGAGTCTTCTGCCTCGTAATTCACAGGCGCATCCAATGAATCTTTCGACATCTTGAAGGAAAATGTGTCGATTTTTTGATTCGGCTTAGTGGTATCAACGATAGACTTTGCAATGGTTGTGTCGGTCAAACTATCTTTCTTACTTTGAAGACTGTCACTCTTCCGCGTCGGAATTGTGTCCTGAAGAGTTGTTAAAGTGCTGTAAAAATTTTTTGATGGTAGATGAGCTGCCGCAGTTTTCCACGTTAGTGAACAAAATATCACGGCAGTGGCAGCAGTCAGTATCCCGGCTGAAAAATAATTTAATCTAAATTTGCGCAGTTGCTTCATACGGGTTGAACAAAAATAGTTCTTTATATGTAGGAGCAATTTGTACAACTCTAAACAATTTGTGAAGATTCAGGCAAAACTCTCTCACGCAGAGAGCTTTTTGAATTAATAAATAATTTTCTGGCATGATGGTAAAAACCATTTTAGTTGCTTTTTTTGTTTCGTTGACGCCCATGCTATTTTCTTTTCTTGTTCCCGGCAGCAAGCAAAAAATTTTGAAAACAATTATTGTGGATGCGGGCCATGGAATTATGGAAAATGGGCAGTACAATGGGGCTAAGGGAAGTTATTCCTATGAAGACGTGATCGCTCTCGCCATATCAAAGGAGCTCGTCACGCAGTTGCATGAAGCATTGCCCGATGTGAAGATTGTAGAAACAAGACCCACTGATTATATCACTCCACTTCATCGCCGGGCTGAAATTGCAAATGAAAATCATGGCGACCTGTTTATCTCGATCCACTGCAATGCCATGCCACCGATTCAGCATAGTGAGCGCATCGGCACAAAGATGGTGACCAGCTATGTGGGCAAAGGAAAAAAGAAAAGAAAGGTAACAAGAAGAGTTCCTCAATACCGTTACTGGACAACACCCAATCCAAGGAAAGGTACGGAGACATACATTTGGGGGGCTCATAAGAATGAAGACAAAGAAGTAGCAGTTCGTGAAAACGCTCCCATGTTACAGGAAGAAAACTATAAAGAGAACTATGGCGATATTGATCCCAACTCCCCGGAGTTTATTGCACTTGCTCTTTTAAAAACCAAACAATTTTTTAAACGCAGCGCTACATTGGCCGGTTTTGTCGAAGACGAATTTGCAAAGGCAGGAAGAACCAGCATCGGCCAGCAGCAGCGACAGATCGGAATTTGGGTGTTACAGGCTACAGCCATGCCCAGCGTGCTCGTCGAGACAGGTTTTATTACAAATCGTCGAGACAGGTTTTATTACAAACCGCGAGGAAGAGGATTATCTGAACAGTAAAGACGGCCAGCAGGAAATTGCAAAATGCGTAACCGATGCGGTGAAGAATTATACCAGTTGGCTCGAAAAAACAAGTGGCCAAAACAGCAACACGCAAAATAATCCCGTTCCTTCACCTGCTAACACTGACGCCTTTTTGAATATGATCGAGACAAAGGAGAAGAACGGCTTTTGATTTATGAAAAATCCATCTTAATTCATCCTGATGAAACAAAAATTACTGACCCCAACATTTTGGCTGATCGCGTTCCTTCTCCCATCAAGTTGTTTTACCCAGCAGAGTCAGAAAAAGGTATTGAGGACAATTGTGATAGACCCGGGACATGGGGGCATTGATCCCGGCGCGCGGGGTTCCTTCTCAACCGAAGCCGAGGTTAGCCTTGCGGTGTCAATGAAATTGGGAAAAGCCATCGGACAGGAATTCCCGGACACTAAAATTGTTTATACCCGTACAACAGATGTTTTACCCGGAAATAAATCTAATAAGACTGAAGCACTGCGGTATCGCGCAGACTTAGCTAATTCGTCGGGGGGAGACTTGTTTATCGCCATCCATTGCAACTCGGCTCCGCCCATCAGGCACAGTGAGGTTGTCGGATATAAAACAGTAACGACTTACCGCGGCAAAGGGAAAAAGAAAAAAAGAGTTACAAAAAAAGTTCCACAATATCGCTATTGGACGACACCTAACGCGGCAGAAGGAACAGAAACATACATTTGGGCGCTTAATAAAAATGATGCAAAAGTAAATTCGGTTTCAAAGATTGAAGAAGACTACGGCGAAATAGATTCCACGTCAACAATCACATTGCCCGACCCGTCGGATCCGGCGGAGAAAGCAAGGATGCTCATTTATGCGCAGAATTATTTTCGAAAGAGCCTGACTTTCGCTGACCTGATCGAGAAGGGATTTCAAAGCCAGGGCAGAACATATCGCGGCGGGGTGAAGCAAAGAAATGACAAAGGGATCTGGGTGCTGCAAGCCACTGGCATGCCCAGTGTACTTGTAGAAATTGGATTTATGTCGAACAGGGAAGAAGAAAACTACATCAATGGTGAGAAAGGCGAGGATGAAATCGTAGCCAATATTGTGAATGCGTTAAAAGATTATAAACAAAAACTTGAATCCAGGCAAATTACTTCCGACGATAAGAAAGCTTTTTAAAGATATTAATCCAACTCCCGAAGTTTGCATACAGCAAATTGTGAAAAAAGCTTTGCCAATTGCCTGTTGACGAATCCCTCCTTCTCAAAATAATTAGTTAATTTGCCGGCTATATTTTTTCTGTATAAAACACAGCAGCTCGAAAAAAATTTTACATGAAGATCAGCAATGAAACTAAAGTTGGCGTATTAACTATAGTAGCTGTAACCCTCTTGATTCTCGGCTTTAATTTTTTAAAAGGAGATAACGTTCTTAACAAGCGGAGAAAAATCTATGCTGTTTTTACTGAGGTCGGATCGCTGGAAAAATCAAATGATGTAAAGATCAAAGGCAACTCAATCGGTAAGGTTTATGAAAAAGGGTTTAGCGACAACAATGCCTCCGGAATATTGATCACTATAAACCTTACGTCTAACGTAAATATTCCAAAAAACTCGGTGGCAACCATTGCGTCACCCATCGCAGGCACGGCGTACATTAATATTCAATTGGGCGATTCAAATGTCTACCTTAAAAATGGTGACACGATCCAAACAAGGCTTGCGGGTGGACTTTTGGGGGATCTTACGTCGCAGGTCAATCCGACACTTGAAAAAGCTCGGACAGCTATTGATACGCTGACGGCGGTTTTAGGTTCGGTCAACCGGTTATTCGATCCAACTACAAAAGGGAACATCCAGGGTATCATCAATAATTTGCTCGTGTCTTCTGCTTCACTCAAACAACTATTGGACGCGGAAACCGGGTTGCTGGCAAAGACAATTGTTAATCTTAACGATGTTGCCGGCAATCTGAAAAATAATAATGATACCATCACAAGTATTTTGCATAATGTCAATACCACGACAGAAAAATTTGCGAATCTGAATTTAAATCGAACGCTGGATTCTCTTCAATCAACCATCACCCAGTTGAATGATGCAGTTTATAAGATCAACAATAACAATGGCACCCTGGGATTATTGATGAATGATCCAAAGTTGTACGATAATTTGCGCAACCTGGCTTTGGGCCTTGAGATATTGGTTGACGATATAAAAGTTCATCCAAAACGCTACGTTAATATTTCCGTGTTTAGCAAAAAGGACAAAGGCGACTATTTAACTTCGCCTGCTAAAAAAGATACTGTTGCAGGCGGCAATAAAAGATGAATTCAAAACTCATTTACTTAGTTTTTTTTTGTGGTGTTCTTGTCAATGCTCAAATTGCCTGGTCCCAACAAACTGTTACCGATACAACAAAAAAAGTAGAGATCCTCGCTGCAAAAAAACTTGAGTTTTTAAAGCCAAATGATACTACGGAACTACAAATATTGGCCGGCAGTGTAAAATTAAAGCAGGCTAATACCCTTTTCTATTGTGATAGTTGCGTGATCAATAACACGACCCATGTTTTCGAAGCGTTTGGTCATGTGCATATCAACGATGGCGACACAGCAAATGCTTTTTCCGATTATCTCCGTTATCTCACCGACAAACGGGTCGCTTACTTACAGAAAAACGTACGTCTCACAGATGGCAAGGCAACGTTAACTACTGACAACCTGGAATACGATGTAGATACTAAACTTGGGATATACACAAGCGGCGGGAGAGTTGTCAATAAAAAATCAGTACTTACCAGTCTTGAGGGATATTATTATACGGACTTGAAGGATATTTATTTTAAAAAAAATGTTGAGCTTAAAGATCCCGCCTATTTTCTGAAAGCGGATTCACTTCTATACAACACCCAATCCGAAATGGCAAGATTTATTGCCAAGACATTTATTCGGGATAGCAGCAACAGAACTATCGTTACGAGAGAAGGTTTCTACGATACAAAAAACCGAAAAGCGGAATTTGGAGCCAGACCAATTATAGAAGATGGGAAAACCAAAATCATAGCTGATAGGGTTGCTTTTGACGATAGTACTGGTATGTCGCAAGCCGAAGGAAATGCCATTGTTGTTGACAGCACGCAACAGACCGTGATCATCGCCGGAAAAATATTCAGAAATAACAAAACTGAGTCTATTCTTGCTTTCAACAAACCGTTGATGATCGTAAAGCAGGAAGAGGATTCCATTTACATTACTGCGGATACATTATTTTCTGCAAGGCTCACTGATCTATACAGTGTGAAGGACTCGATTCAAAAAGATACTATAACAACCAGGAAGATAGTCGATACCACCGAAAAAGACAGCACCAACCGCTATTTCGAAGCTTTTAATCATGTAAGAATATTTTCGGATTCAGTGCAATCCATATGTGACAGCATGTTCTATTCTTTTAAGGATTCAATTTTCCGCTTATACAAAGATCCCGTCGTTTGGTCGCGGGAGAGCCAGGTCACAGGCGATACGATTTTGCTTTTGACAAAAAACAGAAAGGCCGACAGAATAAAAGTTTTTGAGAACAGTATGCTTGTAAATAAGGTACAGGCAGACTTTTTTAACCAGGTAAAATCCGCACGAATGGATGGGTATCTTACAAACGGATCGATTGATTCAGTAAGGGCACGTGGGTTTGCGGAATGTATTTATTATATTCAAAATGAAGACAGCTCCTTTACGGGCGTCAATCAATCCACTTCCGATATCATTGATCTCTATTTCGCACAAGACTCGTCTGCAAAAGACAAAGCATTGCAAAGAGTTGTTTTCAGAAGTGCGGTGAAAGGAACTCTGTGGCCGATGCATGCTAAAACGCCCGAAGAATTACGTCTGCGCAGTTTTAAGTGGCTTGGCGATCGAAGACCTAAGACAAAGTATGAGCTATATGAATAGGAAATGCCAAAAAACAAATTCCAAATTCCAAATCGAGGAGGTACTCATCTGAAAAAAAGTTGCTGCTGCAAAATATAAACAATGGCTCCTGCAAAAAAACCCAGGAGGGCAAGCCAGCTCACCCGCTTTAAATACCAGATAAAATTTATTTTTTCAATTCCCATGGCAGCTACACCGGCCGCCGAACCAATGATCAGTGCACTACCTCCCGTGCCGGTAGTGTAAGCCAGAAACTCCCAGAAATAATGGTCAGTAGGAAACCGATGCATATCATACATGCCCATGGAAGCGGCAACCAATGGAACATTGTCAACCAGCGCGGAGAATATTCCCATTGAGATGGCGATCAGGTTTTGATTTTTTAAGTGATTGTCCATCCAACCCGCAATCTTCAAAAGTTCACCTGTTGATTTTAATGAAGCGATGGCCAATAAGATGCCGAGAAAAAATAAAATGGTGGGCGTATCAATTTTACGAAGGGCATATGTCACAGTAAAAGGTTTGCGATCCTGTTCGTCTTTATCACGATGAATAATTTCCGTAGCTATCCAAATGACCGCAAGGCCTATCAACATTCCCATGAATGGAGGGAGGCCTGTCACAGCCTGGAATACCGGCACCAAAAGAATAATGCCTATCCCCGAAAACAAAACAACTTTCTGTTGTTGTGGGCTGCTTGATACAGATTTATTGTTTTCCAAATTTCTTGCCGGGGCTTGAAACGAACCTTTGATTAGCTGCTGGGCGATCAAAGCGGGAATAAGTAAGGAGACCAGACTCGGAAAAATTAACCTGATGACGATCTGAACAGGCGTGATTTGTCCCCCTATCCATAGCATGGTGGTCGTAACATCTCCGATCGGCGACCAGGCTCCGCCTGCATTTGAGGCAATAATAATAATGCCCGCCATCATCATTCTATCTGTTTTATCACGCATTAATTTCCTTACCAGTGAACACATGACGATCACTGTTGTAAGATTGTTAAGAACAGCCGAAAGCACAAATGTCAATAGTGATATGGTCCATAAGAGTTTTCGCTTGTCAGTGGTTTGTATTCTTCGTGTTATGATCTCGAATCCATCGTGGGCATCTATTAATTCCACGATCGTCATCGCACCCATTAAAAAGAGAAGAATTTGTGAAAGTTCTCCCAGGTGGCCAGTCAGTTGTTCAACGGCCTGTGCTTTTGAGTTATCTAAAAAAACATAGGCCGTCCAGCAGGCGACACCTGTCATTAAGGCTATCGCAGCTTTGTTAATGCGGATGGTATGTTCGAATGCAATAGCAGCATATCCCAGAATGAAAATTATAATAATCAAGCCCAAAATTTTGTTTTGTTAAAAGTAAAAAAAGAAGAAACAGGCCTCGGAGCACAAGGTACAAGTTGGAAAGCAGTCTGGTCCTTGCCTGCGGTCTCTTGTGCCTCGTGCCTACTTTTTGCATTTTATTTAAAATTTGATGGCACCATTTTCGTTAACAACGCAACAAATGTTATAAGCATGAAAAAAATATTTTTGGCTGTTTTATGTGTCAGTTGCGGAAGTATTCTAAACACTATCCAGGGGCAAGAGGCTAGCAACGCGTCTGCGGTGGGCACCAATTACAAAACTGCCATCGGCCTACGGCTAAGTAATACCGCTCCCATAGTTAGCAATGCTGTTACCATAAAACATTTTTTGAATGAAAAGACAGCCATAGAGGGTCTCATTTCGTTCGGACATGATATAACATCATTTGGCGTGCTTGGTGAGATTCACAAGCCCTTCAGCACGCCCGGACTTCAATGGTATTATGGAGCGGGCGCATATCTTGGTTTTGGAAAAGAGTATGATGTGAACAAGGCCCGGGATGTAAACACAACCTTTTTCGGCGGCCAGGGTGTTGTGGGCCTGGATTATAAATTTGCCAGCATCCCTATTAACTTATCACTCGACTGGAAACCTGAATTGAACCTGGTCTCAGACATCAATTTTGAACCTTCCGCGATTGGCTTTTCAGCCAGGTTCACGTTTGCCAAATAGAATAACAGCCATGAAAGATGCTTGGCCCCGCAACAACGGGGCTTTTTTATATCCAGAATGTGCAATATTATTTAATATTATTTGCGGTTTTGTGCCGGAATTTATTTTACCTTGGCCAATCCAAGCTCATTCAAGCGGGCTCATTTGACCAGCACCACCTGGGACGTATATCGAACCATCAAAAAGCGACAGACGGTATCCAAACCTTAAAAGCCAACAGCTGCCTGCCTAAGGAGACACCTTGTTCTTTTATGCACGCTGAATATTTGTGCCCAGCAAAAAACGCTGACGGCGAATACGTTTCATAGCCGACATGAGTGATGTCGAAAGTCTCACCTTTGTTCACTGTGACAGAGAAGGAGCCCATCACATCTGTAAATCAGTTACCACTTTCGCTACGTACTAACAATTAATGTTAATAATAAGTACCAAGGGTTGTTTCAAAGAATGGAACGACCCTTTTTGTATTGAAAGGTGGCATATTTTTTTCGGCGATAGCTGGCAAAACATCAAGCCCCAACGCAACGTATAACGTTTAAAAATTATTATTATGTCAGTTGTCAAAGTCATCGAAGTCATGTCGAACTCGACAAAGAGTTGGGAAGATGCAGCTCAAAAGGCTGTGGAAGAAGCATCCAGGTCGTTACACAATATTCGCTCTATTTACATCAAGGACCAGAATGCAGTGGTGGAAAATGGGAAAATTAAAGAGTATCGTATTACCGGAAAAGTGAGCTTTGAGTTGGATCACAACGAGTAGTCAACACTTGACCCGTTATTAGAAATATGGACCAGGATAATGACCAAGCCGGGTTTTTTTGATTTCATTAAGACCAATCCGAGGGGCCAAAAACCCCGTGCGACTGGGATCACGGAAATTCGTGGGCCTTACTATTCCGTCATGGGGAAAAATTATCTGCAAGACGTCCTGGGTACCATGGGCGAATTTATAGACTCATTGAAATTTGCCGGCGGTTCGTTTGCAATAATTAATTCAAAAGCACTGAGAGACATAATTGAAGCGGCACATCAATATGACGTGCTTGTGTCTACAGGTGGCTTCATTGAGTATGTTCTCACACAAGGCCAGGAAGCTGCGCGAAAATATATTCGCCAATGCAAACTTGCCGGTTTTGACATTGTGGAAGTTTCATCTGGCTTTGTCACCATCCCAACGGATGATTGGTTGCGCCTGATTGACTGCGTGCATAACGAAGGATTGAAAGCAAAGCCTGAAGTGGGAATACAATTCGGCGCGGGTGGTGCGACTGCCGCGGCCGAATTAAAGGCAGAGGGTAAAAAGGATGTGGGCTATGCAATCAGCCAGGCAAAACGTTTTTTGCAGGAGGGCGTTTATATGATCATGATAGAGTCGGAAGGCATTACTGAGAATACAGAACCCTGGCGCACGGACGCAATAGCTGCTTTTGTCAATGAACTTGGTTTGGAGAAGGTCATGTTTGAGGCGGCTGATCCCGCGGTGTTTGAGTGGTACATTAAGAATTATGGGTACAACGTGAATCTTTTCATTGATCATAGCCAGGTGGTACAACTCGAATGCCTTCGCTCAGGAATTTGGGGTACGAAAACAACCTGGGGAAGGATACAAGGTTTTTAGATGTAAGGGTATTGGGCGTCGCAATCCTCCATCTTGCAATTAGCAATTGACATCAAAACAAGCAGCGATAGCTAAGATCCAAAAA
>VBAQ01000117.1:0-9014 GCA_005883765.1 Bacteroidota bacterium | reverse complement strand
AACTGCACCGAAGTAAACAGCCAGCACATAAAACGTAGTATCAGAGGAACCTTGCAGGATGCAGGATAAGCGACCGGCAAAAGAATCGGCCCCAAAAGTTTTCATCGTGTCAATCATCATACCTCGCGCGCCGCTTCCCGTCAAAGGTTTAATGAGTGCTGTAGGCAACCCGTCAACAAATTTTGTGTCGGTTCCCAGTGCGATAAAAATATTTTTCATGGCATTGATGATGACATCAAACGTTCCGCTTGTTCGCAGCATACTGATGGCAACCAATAGTCCCACCAAATAAGGAATGATCCTGACGGCGACCTCGAATCCTCCTTTGGCGCCGTCGATAAAAGCGTCGAATATATTTATTCGCTTGTAAATGGCGCCCAGTACGATCAAAAATAAGATCAACAGCAATATTCCGTTTCCGCACACGTGCTGTATTTAGTGAGGTGAGGTAAAGTATGAGTGCTGCAATGATGACGGAAATACCTCCGACCCACAGGAGGATCACGGGCTGGAAAATATTAATGCGTTGTTTGATCGATACAATGAACATGGCAGCAATCGTGGCGACGAAAGTGGCGATCATGCAGGGAACGAAAATATCAGTGGGGTTCACTGCCGGAGGACGCACGGCGGCGCGAGCCGCTATGATCGAGACAGGAATGAGCGTCAGCCCGGAAGCGTGCAAACACAAAAACATGATCTGCGCATTGGACGCTCGCTCTTTGTTTGGGTTTATTTCCTGCAAGCTTTGCATTGCTTTCAGCCCAAAAGGAGTTGCCGCATTATCAAGGCCCAGGAGGTTGGCTGAAAAATTCATCATCATATGGCCCATGGCAGGATGATCTTTCGGAAGCTCCGGAAATAGTTTTGAAAAAAAAGGACCGATAATCCTTGACAATAAGCGCATTCCTCCAGCTCTTTCAGCAATGCTCATAAACCCCATGAATAAAGTCATTATACCAATGAGCCCTATCGCAATTGTAACCGCGCTCTTGCAGGTTTCAATGATGCCGTCGGCGCGTTTGGTCAAATGCCATTGAATGGAATTGTAAGTGAAAACTGCCAATGACGGATTTTGTGACCTCAGTTGCAAGACGGAGTCATCATTTTTATTGTCAGCAATGACAACTGTGGCTTTGGTAAACGTGTCGGCTTTGTAGCCATAACCGCTGAGATAGTCTGCAAAACTCTGGCGTGTGAATGACCTCCCCGGACTTCCCAGCATGACGTAGGAAACAGAATCGTAAGGGTCATCGGCCTTGCCGACAACCATACGACTAAAAATATTCTGGTCGTTATTAAATATCCATTTACAACAACCAACCAAGACTGCAGTAATAATAAAGGCCGCCCAGATCCTGCTTAGAGCCATTTGATCACAAGTTTGACGTTTGGGCTTTGAAGTTAATGTTTTCTGCAAACTGTTCGCCCTCTCCACTCCCGGAGGTTGATAGCAATGAACAGAGACACGGAATCCCACTCATCAATTGCTTTTATTCAATTTAGTAAAATTGAAATAACTTGTATAAACACTAAATCTTTTTCCATGTTCAAAATAATTTTTGTCGTGTTGCTGCTTATTGCAACAACGGTCAACGCGCAATTCAAAGCAGATAATGTGAAGTATACTACTGTTTTTCCGGAAGAGCTTTGCAAAACATTGATGGCCAACCAGGGTTATACCGTGCTCGACGTACGCAGCCAGGGAGAAGTAGACGACACTTCTACGTCTGAAAGTTTGAACATTGGCCACATCAAAAACTCATTGCACATCGACATCCGCCAATTGCCTCAACGCTGGAAAGAATTATTAGCATACAAGGATAAACCGCTTTTCATCTATTGTTCACACAGCCAGCGCAGCCGCAGAGCTTCACGATTGCTTGCGGACAGCGGATTTACAAAAGTGTATAACATCAATGGCGGCCTTACTAATTTTTACAACCAGGCTATTGAATCGAATCCTTGTGCCGGCTTAGAAATTGTAACAACGGTTCCTTATAAAATTCTTTCATCGAAAGAATTTGTTGCAAACACGAGGTCGGGAAGATCGTATTACATCGTGGACCTTAGAAGTGATTCTATATTCCAGGGAATTTCCAACGAGAAGACAAGGGCCGAAGGCCATTTCAGTGATGCGGTGAATGTGCCATTTGAGACTTTTTCAAAGTCAGCTTCTTTTAATATTCCTTCGAAACCAATTTTGTTGGTAGATGAATATGGTGATGAAAGTCCGAAGGCGGCAAAGCTGTTGATCGACAAAGGTTATAAAGATGTAAGTATTTTGTTTGACGGTATGGATGGTTGGGTTGACTACACGACCAACGCAACGGACAAGCCAGTTGTAAAATGGACAAGGTCTATTGGTTATAATTTACTCCCAGCCGACGATTTTAATAAAATGGTGGCCGGCAAAAAAGAATTCACCTTGATTGATCTGAGAACGAAAGATGAGTTTACTAACGCGTCAAAAAATTACTGGCAGAATATTGGCCAGGTAAAAGGCTCAGTAAATATTCCTTTCGACGAACTAAAAACAAGCAACTCTCTTCCAACCTCGAAGGATAATCCGATAATCGTCTATGGCTTCAATTCTCAACCCAATATTTTTGAAGCAGCGAAATGGTTAAAAGACCAGGGTTATAAAAATGTTTCCATTTTAGAAGGTGGCATCTGGAGTCTTCGCTGGACTTCACATAATATCAAGGGCAAGGCGTACCTGAATGACCTGGTGGTAAATGTGCCTGAAGAGAATCGATAATTTTAGATTTGCGATTTGCGATTTCGGATTTTATTTGAGCGATTGGTTTTCCTGTATCCTTTCTTCATTTATCTTTGCGCCTCAAAAAAATTGTTGAGCAGGATTTTGGACGCACAAGGGAGTGACACCTGCTTGCCGGCAGGCAGGCAACAGAATTTGAATAGAGTTGATGCCGCTGTCCCAAATCAAAAATCCGAAATCAAAAATCCGAAATTGAAATATGGCTTTACAGGCAGGGATCGTTGGACTTCCGAACGTGGGCAAATCGACATTATTTAATGCAGTCAGTAATACCGCCAAGGCGCAGGCAAGCAATTACCGTTTTTGCACCATTGAGCCCAATATAGGCTTGGTGGATGTACCGGATCAGCGTTTGTATAAATTAGCCGAGCTTGTTCATCCAAACCGCGTCGTGCCAACGCAGATCGAGATCGTTGATATTGCCGGTTTGGTCCGTGGCGCGAGCAAGGGCGAAGGCCTAGGAAATAAATTTCTGGCAAATATTCGCGAGGTCGATGCGATCATTCATGTGGTGCGATGCTTTGAAGATGACAATATCTTGCGCGAAGAAGGACCGATCAACCCGGTGGACGATAAGGACGTGATAGATACTGAACTCCAATTGAAGGACCTGGAAAGCGTGGAGAAAAAAATTCAGCGAACCGAAAAAATGGCGAAGACCGGTGACGCAAAGCTCAGGGCTGAATTGCAAATTCTCAAGCGATGCTATGATCATTTGGAGCAAGGAAAAAATATTCGTGAGTTGAATTTGACAAAAGAGGAAAAATCGGCGACAGCTGATCTTTTTCTGCTCACGGACAAGCCGGTATTGTATGTCGCCAACGTAGATGAAGCGTCAATGCATACGGGAAATAAATTCTCAGATGCGCTCAGAGAGGCGATCAAAAATGTCCGAAAGGACTCCTTCGGAGAAAATTCAGAAATGATCATTATGAATAATTCCATCGAAGAACAAATTTCATCTATGGAAAGTCCGGATAAGGAATTGTTCATGGAAGAATACCACATGAAAGAGCCAGCGTTGGATCGCTTGATCCATGCGGCATATGAGCTGCTGAATTTATATACCTATTTCACGGCAGGCGAGCAGGAGGTCCGTGCATGGACGATTCACCAGGGATGGAAAGCTCCACAGGCAGCTGGCGTTATTCACACTGATTTTGAAAAAGGATTTATCAGAGCAGAAGTTATTTCCTACGACGATTATATAGCCTACGGATCAGAAACAGCTTGTCGCGATGCAGGTAAATTAAGGATCGAAGGCAAGGAATATGTGGTGAAGGATGGAGATGTAATGCATTTTAGGTTTAATGTATAGGGCCCATCCCGACCCTCCCCAAAGGGGAAGGCCATCCACGCACAATGACTGATAATCGAAATGAGTCTGCATGGTAGGATTCTTAAGTTGAAGTGGGAGATATTTAGTTTGGATTTGTAATACAGTACCGCCCCTTCTCTATTGGAGAAGGGGTAAGGGGGATGAGGCCCTAAAACAATGCATTCAAGCTCGCCGTTCCCCTATGCACTGTTCTTGAGTCTCCTGGTTTACGCCCTTCATATTCAAAACGAAGTTCAAGATTATTGAGTAGAGTCTTTGTAAAACTCAAATTCCACAAATAATTTTTGCCGGGCAATAATCCATTCAGCATAATGTAACCAACGGTACTGTTAGTGCCGTTAACCGCATGCGTTGAATTAAAGTCAATAGTATTGAAAGTAAATTTTGCCTCGATGGATGCGCTTCGCAACACGTTATATTTTGTCTCAAAATTCAACGCGTTTGAAATTGCTTTCTGGCCGCCATTAAACGCAGTGTCGTTCTTCTTATTATCATGTGAATACCCGGTGACAAAGCGAAACCTGGTTCCCCGGATAAAAGTCAATCGGGGCTCCGCGAACAGGTCATGAATTTTATAATTGCGGTTTTCAAACTGCGGGTTAGCCGTGCTCAATGAATTGATCTCTTTCTTCGTATTCACCTCGAAAGTAATAGAGCGACTTAAATTGAATCGGATCTTAAATATCCAATCGTTGAGTTTCCTGCTCTCGTAACCATAAGTCAGTAACGCTTTGCCTCCGTTTTGCAAATTGCTTACATCAAAACCCCACACAGTGCCATAGCGATTGAACGAAAAAGTATTCAGCAAGACGTTGCTCAGCGTTATCAAAGCTGTATCGTTTAAACCATACTTAAACGGATTAAATTCAAAATCCCCTTTCGCAATAGATTTTTTTGAGATCTGCAAAGAAGATTGCCAGTTGGTTTTGGAAATTAATCTTGGGAAGCCGCTCAATTTTGAAACATTCATGGCAGCACGGGGATTTAATGCAACGCTATAATTAAGCGTATTGTAATTAGCTTTTATGAATTCGTTGGTCGGCGTAAATATGCGAATGAATTTTGCCTGGTCTGGAAATGCAGCTAATTCAAATTCGTTCAGCTGCTGAACACCATCATTATTATAATCGATCCACGCATATTGGCCCGTACCTGCAGGCACTTCCAGGTATGCAAAGTCTCTTTTCTGTTCCTGCCCCGCCCCAATTTCATACAAGACGTTTCCTGTCAGCAATCCCTTCCACTGATTTACTATGTACTCCGCACGACCTAAGATCGTATTGTCATCCTTCTGCGATGTAACGGCTTTATTCAGCACTTTCAATTTTCGAAAAGTTGTACTGAGCAAGAATTGATGATGGGAATTACTTACAAGCTCGGTTTGCAGGTTGATATTATAACTCCGGTCTCCTTTTACAAGCTCTTTGGCAACCGGATATTTATCAGTTCTTGTGAAAAAAGTTATTGCATATTTATTTTTCCTCGCTTGATTCGATTGCAGATACACTGAATAAGTGTCAAAAGAAAAACTGTTCAGACTAAGTGTATCGGTCTCTTTATTTTTGGTTTGATTTTGTTCCAATGCATAACGCACTCCGAAACGCAGTCCCCAAATTTTCTTCAATTCCTTGCTCATGTCTACAACAGGGCGCAGAAAATACCCGGTCGTGGTCAGCGTTTTGAAATTTGTAATGATGAATTGATTGTTGAATCGCCACCCCTTGACATTTACAGTTTGTACGACAGAGTTTTGAAAGCCGTTATAGTGATCGCTCCTGTTGTAATTTGTAAATTGATAGCCGATAGAATTATTGTACTTGTTTTTTAACTGAGCAGAGGCTTTGATAATGCTCTCTGTCGCTGAATTTAGAATGAGAGCTAATCCCCAATCCCTGCTAAACTCCACTTGCCTCAACCTTTCAAGCGGCCTGAACTTATTTTGTACATACTCATAATTCAACGCCGTTATCAAATTTAATTCCTGGGGCTTTTTTGTTTTAAGTGGGGCAATGTTGCTCAACAAAAACTTGGCCGCATAGCCAACGTCGTCGCCGTTATTGATTTTGGAAAACGTATTCACGTCGTAATTACTCATGGCAACTTCCGTGACCAATGATGTCCTTTTGCCGATCGCATAATCGAGCCCCAGGTCTAACAATTGCTGCTTCTTCGGAGTGATCAATATCAGTGCAGGCTCATAGCTGCCTTGTTTTATTCCATTTACCGGAGCGATAAAGCGATACACTTTTCCATTGGCCCCGTTGAAATCGGGAACGTAATTGCCCTTACCCTGGCCCACCGTTACGAATGAGAGATTGTATTTCGCGCTGTCCGGATTGGTTGAGTACTGGTAAAATGAATCGACACCGGTGCCAGTGTTGTAATAAAGCTTCGCATACAAAATTTTCCCCGCAGCAAAGGTGTCCAGGGCTGCATTGGGATAAAATGCATTTTGAATGCTATCACCTAAATTCGTCAAAAACAATTTTTGATTTACATCCAACACCTGGTTAATCTGCGAATTTTTGGCATCGCTGTTATTAAAAGCCCCCAGGTGCAACTTCAATTTTTTATTGATATTAAGGTCCTGGGAGAAATACAAGTTTGCGTTTAAGTAGTTCCTGTCTGAATATTCAAACTCTACCTGTATCCTGGTGTCTTTCGTGATCATCCGCTTTGGAGTAAAGGTGACCTCAGCAGTGTTGTAATTGATTACGTAGTCCTGGTCTTCTCCACGCTGCATAAGTTCTCCGTCTAAGAAAACTCGTTCTGTATTGGCAAGCACAATAAAAAAGAATTCGTTGTTGGCACCCGTGAGACGATATGGGCCCTGGTTTCCTTCAAGTCCCTGGAAAACGTTTCTTGTAAATTTTCCCTTGGCAATTGAGCCACTTACCAGCGTATTTGACAGGACTGATTTCGAAATACGGTTACTGGTTTCAAAAGAAATTCCTTCGAGTCTTTTATAAAAATTCAAAAAATAACTTTGATTCTGGCGGATATCGATGTCTCCCAAATTAAGCTGCCAGTTCTTTTTCTTGAACTGGAGAAAGACCTGGTCAAATTCATTCAATTGCTGCGTGTTTCCTTCGGGTTGTATCGGGATGTTATTGTCTGTGATCGCGGCATGAATCTCGATACTATCTCCAAGCATTCCCTCCATTTGAAGATTGAGAGTAGAGTTGAGCACAGCGTCCTGGCTGTTACCAAAAGATATTTGTCGCCCGAATGAGCCGGTTGTATTGAGATTGCCGAAATCGAACATGCCCTTCGAAGAACCGTATGGATTGGCATAATTAAAACTGAGAGGAATTATAAATGGAATTTTCGATATGCTATCATAATTCAAATGTTGAGCAACCGGATTTAGTTTAAAAGGAAATACCCGGTACATGATCAACACACTATCAACCTGCGGTTTCTTATTCCAATATAAAATCCCTTTTACAAAATCAAGGTGATAATCAGAGTCTGGAATGTTTGCGATCGTTAGAGTTCTTGGAACAATGCTGGTCGTATCCAACATCATCGTATCTGCTACAGGCAATTTTTTTTGCCGCAAGTTTGAGAGTTTATTGTTGGGAATGGGGAATTGACCGCTTGTCCATAGGGATGGTAGTAGTATTAAAAGCAGCAATAATATCCGGCTCAATTGCTTCAATAGCAGCGAGTTTATGGTAAAATCGTAAAAATCGGGCTTTTATTGCCTTTTAAATTATCACCACCTGTTAATTCAGGAGAAATGTAGCACCCGCAAGAAAATGTGAACTATTTCTCAGTCGTCAAGCCGGCTCGCAGATATTCTTTCTTAAGTCTTGAAATGTTACTGATGGAAATTTCTTTAGGGCAAACAGCTTCACATGCCTGGGTAAATGTGCAACTTCCAAAGCCTTCCTTATCCATTTGCTCGACCATCGCCAGCACTCTCGTTTTTCTTTCTGGTTCACCCTGGGGCAATAAGGCAAGATGAGCAACTTTTGCGGACACAAATAACAATGCAGAAGAATTTTTGCAAGCGGCTACGCAAGCACCGCACCCTATACAAGCCGCTGCAGCAAATGCTTTGTCAGCATTTTCTTTTTTGATCGGAATAGCATTACCATCAACCGCACTTCCAGTATTGACTGAAATATATCCTCCCGCTTGTATGATGCGGTCAAAGGCACTGCGATTAACTACAAGATCCTTAATTACCGGGAATGCTTTTGCTCTCCACGGTTCTACAACGATCGCGTCCCCATTTTTAAATGCCCGCATGTGAAGTTGGCAAGTTGTTGTCGCATGCCAGGGACCATGTCAAGTTGTTGTCGCATGCCAGGGACCATGTGGACGACCGTTGATGTACATGGCACAAGTGCCGCAGATACCTTCACGACAATCATGGTCAAACGCAATAGGTTCTTTTCCTTCACTAACCAATCTTTCATTCAACACATCAAACATTTCCAAAAAAGACATTTCGGAAGAAATATCTTTTACTTCGTAGGTCACAAAACTTCCCTTGCTGTCAGCATTTTTCTGACGCCAAACTTTTAAGGTTAAATTCATCGTATAATGTTCCATAAAGCGCCCTGTCCCCCTAATGCTTGCGCTAAAGCTTCAGCGTCGGCGCAAAGGGGGAACTTAAATTTAGATATGCATTTTTTCAGTACGAACATTTCTTAAATAGACTTTCCAAAGGCCCTTTTAAGGGCTTCGGGTATTATTTATATGATCTCTGGCTCGGCTTCACTTCTTCATACGTCAACTGTTCCTTATGCAACTGCCATTGATGTTCGCTGATGTGTTCCCACGCCGCCACGTACATAAACTGGTCGTCTCGTCTTTGTGCTTCACCATCCGGTGTTTGATATTCTTCCCTAAAATGTCCGCCTGCACTTTCATTGCGATGTA
>VBAQ01000316.1 GCA_005883765.1 Bacteroidota bacterium | reverse complement strand
TATCAATGTCAATACCATTTAGTGGTATGCATAGAAATTTAATTGCGATGCGAAGATGGAAATCACACGGCAAATAATAAATGGGTAAACCCTCAGGTTTTTTCCGTTTTTTTCTCGTGTGTTATATTACTCGGCGATAGTCGAGTAAGAGTAAATCCTTATAAGTGGCAATTAACTAATGAAGAATTCAATTTTGTGGCGCAAAATTATTTCTCGCCACTTGGCGCAGGTCGTTTTCAGGCTCCGACCAATTATAGAATAGCAAGATTCAATAACAGGTTCGCTTACTCACTCTATTATCTTTACTAAAATATTCAATTATGAAACTGATAACCTACTTAACCTTTGCAGGTAATTGCGAAGAGGCACTAAACTTTTACAGGGAAACTCTCGGCGGCGAAGTACTCCAGCTATCTCGTATGGGCGAAGGACAAATGGAAGTGCCTGAAAGTGCGAAAGGAAAAGTGATGCATGCACGGTTGAAAATTGGAGAAAACATGTTGTACATGTCGGACAATTTTGATCCCTCTTCTATCAAACAGGGCAATAATGTAAGTCTCTCGCTTGACATGGATAACCTTTCTCAAACGGAAAGTTTATTCAACACGCTTTCCGCGGGCGGCACGATCACCCAACCGTTGCAGGATACCTTTTGGGATGCCAGGTTCGGAATGTTCACGGACAAATTTGGTATTCACTGGATGATGAATTGTGAACTGTCCGAGAGGTCCGCAAGGACTCCGCTGGAGACTCCTTTGGAGAAAAAAGAAGCCTCACTTAATTAATGTTTTAAAATTTTATCGCATGATCACGAAACTTTCCCACACGTCATTTTTTGTAACTGATCAGGACAAGGCATATGATTTTTATGTAAACAAGCTGGGCTTTAAGGTGAATACCGACGTCACCATGGACAATGGTTTTCGCTGGCTCACAGTCAATCCGCCTGATCAGCCCGACCTGGAAATAATTTTATTCCCCAGCGAAAAAAATGGTTTTGATGAAGATGTTAATAAGGCTTTGAAATTGTTACTTGAAAAAGGGGCCATGGGAGCCGGTGCTATGTATACCCCGGACTGCAGAGCAACCTACGAGGAGCTGAAAACAAAGGGCGTTGTTTTCAAATCGGAGCCGAAGGAACAGTTCTATGGAATTGAAGCGATCATCACAGATGGTTGTGGGAACTGGTTTAGCATGACACAGCCCAAGGAAAATGGAGAACAAGGATGAATGTTGAATTCTTTCTCATGCTACTAAGACCGAAACAAGGGTACTGTGGTTTCCAACCGTCCTCTACCCTCTGTTCCGGTCAGTTCGATGGTTAATGGCGAATAAGCAGCGGGGTGACGCGGCATAACCTGAATAGATGAAACTGTAAAAACTTCGATCGGCTAATTGTTACAATGATTGCTATTGTTATCATAAGGAACTGGTTTTTGGCGGAAGATTATGGTTTAAAAAATTTTCTGTCAATAAGACAAGTGAACGCAGCCGTGAGGTGAAACAACTGTCTGTACAGAGGCTATCCGGGATGGATGAAATGTAAACTTCAGAGAAAGTAAAGACTTTTTCATAACGGTACGTTTTTTTGGCTTTTGGCAGGACATTGGTGGTTTCGACGTAGGAATTGGCGTAATAAAAAAGGCAGTTCGTAGGATTAAATTGGAAGCTCAAAGTATGGAAGAAAGTTTTGACCTTACAATAGGAAATTTACGGTTTTTCGTAAGGAAAGCCCTTACGGCCATTGAAAATCAATAACAAATTTTTTAAAATTTACTCATCCCCGGCTCGTTATTCTGGCTGAATCTTTTATTTTGAAAAACTATGTCAAACCTTGCTGGTAAAATTTATTTGTTAGTTTTCATTTCATCGGCCTTTACCTGGATCTCCTGTTCAAAAAAAATCATTCCTGATAAGCCGTCGCTGGGAAAAACAGAGTTGAAGATGGACTCGTTGCCGGAGTCTGAAATAAATATTCCGATCCAGGTAAACTTAAAGCCCATTTACAGTTTAGCAGAAAAAAAAGTAGACACCGTTTTTACCTCTCCGAACTGGCCCGATGGCTGGGTTCAGGATGGATGTGGCACCAGGTATAAATATAGCTTTCGTCGCAGTCCATTACAGATGAAGACCTCCGGTGCCGCCCTCATTTTGGGTTTTACCGGTTATTATAGAATAATTGGATCGACCAGGGTGTGTGTAAATGGCACTGCACTTTCTCCATGGACCCCGGCCTGTCGCTGTGGTTATGACGAAGGGGAACGAAAAGTAAATGTAGGTTTCCAAAATTCCATTTTCATCACGCCTGATCTTAAAGCAAATCTTGCCATCAAAAGGTTGGAGCCGCAGGCAATTGATAAGTGCTCAGTTTGCTTCTGGGGACAAGATATAACGCTTGAGGTGATGAAAGGGTTGAAAGAACAATTAGATGAGGCGAAAACCGAAATGGAAAAAAGTTTTAGCAATTACGACCTCCGACCAAAATTTCAACAAGCGTGGGACCAACTGAACAGGGTCTATAACTTGTATGGCTTGGGCTGGCTACAGATCAACCCTTCTAAGATCCGCATCAATTATTTGTCTTCCAGAAATGATTCATTGAACATAAATATTGGACTCGCGGCAAGACCGGTGGTGAGTTTCGAAAAACCGCAAGAACACCCGACAGTCGTTCCAAACATCACCGATTTCAGTAATCGCCAGGGCTTTAATATTTTTTTGGATGCAGTTCTGAATTATGATTCGCTGAGCAATATTGTTTCCTCACAACTAAAAGACAAAAGATTTGATGTTACGTCTAACAAATATGTCATCATCAAG
>VBAQ01000315.1 GCA_005883765.1 Bacteroidota bacterium | reverse complement strand
GGATAGAATGGTAAAAGCACATTTTGACTAATCCTGTGATTTTTTTGGCTTTTTACTTTTGACTTCTGCTCTTATTTCACATTCGCAACAACCTTGGCACCTGATCTCTTTGAAAGTCGCATGATCCTGAAAACCTCGCCATAGTAAGCGCTGGTATCTGCATTGATCACAACGGTGGGCGTATCAACAGTAGCTTTGTATTTAGTGATCTCTCGTGCCAGGAGCGTGTCGATCATGGCATTGTCGACTTTGGTTGTACCCAAATAGTACTGCTGATTCTTGTCAATTGAGACGATGATATTTTGTTTTGCTTTGGTATCCTTTGAACCCTTCGGCAAACCTACTTTCACCACGTTCGGATTGGCAAGTGTAGCTACGATCAAAAAAAACATCAGCAGGATAAAGATGATATCATTCAATGAATCCGTAAAGACCTCCGCCTCCTTATGTGTCGTTTTCCTTAGATTCATCGGGTTTATCTTGTAGGTTCCTGTAAAATATCAAGGAAATCAGCAGCGGCAACCTCCATTCTGTTTGCCGTCTTTTCAACTCGTGTATGCAAATAGTTGTAGGCAATGAAGGCTATCAGACCAATTACAAGACCGGAGATAGATGTAACTAGCTTTACATAGATACCACCGGCGATCGTATTTAATTCAAATTCGTTTGTGGAGTTAATTCTGAAAAACAATTGCATCAATCCCGCCAGTGTACCAATAAAACCAAATATGGGAGCGGCTCTTGAGATCACTGACAGCACACCCAAGTTTTTCTCCAGTTTGAACATTTCAAGCTGCGCCACGTTTTCCATATTTCTTTCAATGTAATCAATCGGCTTACCCACACGCTGAATTCCTTTGTCAATGATTCTCGCTACGGGGTTGCTGTTATTTTTTGCAAAACTTTTTGCAGCAGATAGGTTGCCGCTAAGAATGTGGTCACGAATAATGTTCATGAAATTGCCATCCAGCCTTGAAGCTTTTTGAATGGCAATATATCGTTCAAAAAAAACAAAAATGGTGATCAGAAAGAGCAGGGCAAGGGGTATCATGATAATTCCACCGGTGCTCAACAACTCAAAAATGCTGAGCTTCCCGTCGCCGTTTGTGTCACCCTGGATATGTGCTGCAATTTTTTGAGTGGAATCAACAATCTGTAAAAGATCAATCATATTTACTGGTTAGGTGCGTAAAAGTAGTGTATCGATTATGAGTATCGAGTGATTTTTTTCAACAACTGTGAATGAACGAAAAAAACGGTGCCACGTTGTCTGTACCCTTTAAGTTTTAGAGTTATTTAACAGGAAGTCTCATCCTCTCCGAAGGAGTCCTTTGGACCAACTCTTTCTCCTTTGGGAGAAGGAGCGGTGCTCCAGAATAATTACAAACTCTTGGATCTTCCACTTCAGCTCTTTAGAAAAAGCTCCAGCCCATTGTTGCCTTTTTTGTTCAAATGCTTAAATACTAAAGTTGATAATTGCAATTTGGCCTGGCCTCCCTCTCCGTAAGGAAAGGGAATGGGGTGAGGCTTTATTTTACCGTTGTTCCAGCCTGCTTCACCATCAAAGCCTGTATTTGTTTCATAGTAGCTTCCATGCCTTCAGCGCTTCCATCCAAAAAAATAACATTTCCTTTTCCAAACTCTGCAAAATTCTTAATGGCTTCCGTCCACATGCTAAAAAGGATCACATTAGTATCAAGATTGGCTTGTTTCATTTGCTCGGCAGCCTCTGTCATGCCTCGTGCTACTTCCTGGCGGAACAACGCAACTCCTTGTCCCCTCAACCTCGCCGCTTCTTTTTCCGCTTCCGCCGAGATCTTTATTGCATTTCCCTCCGCTTCCGCGGCTTTTGTCTTCGTAATCAATAATGCCTGCCCTTCATTCTCGGCAGCCGCTTTCAAATTATTTGAAGCAACCACCTTACTCATAGAGTCCAGGATCATTTTGTCGAAAGTGATATCATTGATCTGCAGATCCTGCAAATGATAACCCCAATTCTCCAGTGTATGATCAACCTGCTCTTTTACATACTCAACGATCTCCTTTCGAAGCCCCAATACTTCGGCTTGCTTTTTTGAAGCGACATAAGTGCGTATCGACCCCTCGATTGTGCGCACGAGAGCTTGCATCATGTCCCGGTCGCTTACAAATTTAAACGCTACTTTCTTTAATGTTTCTTCCTCCTGGTCCTGCACGGAATAAAGAAGCATGGACTTAAAATAAACATTTGCCTGGTCACCGGTGATGGCCTGGAATTCCAATTCCACAGAACGATTCTGGTAAGATATTTTTTTAAAAACGGATTCAAGCAATGGCAGTTTCATGCGGAGGCCAGGAAGAACGATACGCTGATATTTTCCAAACATGGTAATTATTCCAATATATCCCTGGTTAATTGTAAAAAATGAACTGAAAAAAATAATGATGATCACTAATACCCACCAATACTGGATAAGATTTTGCATAACACAGTCAATTTTTTGATAAGAAATAAAATAAAAATAACCGATATCACTGCCGAATGTAAATAAATAATTCTACTCTGCGGTTGAGCTGGCGACCGGCAGCCGTCCGATTATCGGCGACGGGTCTCTCACTCGCCCAACCCCGTGTGATAATTAATGGCTGTCGCAACGATACTTCTTTAGTAATATAATTTGCCACTGACGCCGCTCTATCCCTCGAAAGGTTTTCATTGTGAGCTACGTCTCCTGTACTATCAGTATGCCCCTCCACGACTAGTGAATCTATTTGCTTTGACAGCAACGCGTGACACAAACTATCGAGAAGGCGATGACTATTCCGGGACAGCGATGATCTATCCGTTTCAAACAGAATATCGGGAATTACCAAGGTGTCGACGCTATGGATGATTGTTTTGCCGATGTCTGGCGGATCAGGTGGTCTCCTGATATAGGTTTTGACATATAGATCTAAAAACTGGTGTCTGGCATGAAAGGCATAAATCTCATCCCTGGTTTTCTCCCAATCGCTGCAAATTTTTTCATTGGGGTCTGCGGGAGTCAACGAAATATCATCGAAAAAAACAAAGAAATGTTTCTCCAGAGGAATACCGGTGGGGCCGGTAATG
>VBAQ01000314.1:525-3976 GCA_005883765.1 Bacteroidota bacterium | reverse complement strand
GTGAAGTCGGTGAAGAAATCCTGGTGAGTAGCCACAATGCTTTGGGCGTGATTGCCTTTAAAGAGGGTGATTTTAGGGAGGCCTTGCGCTGGTACAAAATAGCCGAGGAAGAACAAGCTCGTTTTGGAGGACATTGGGTTCCGGATATTGCCGAGCGACGCAAGAAAATGGAGGCGACAGTATCATTGCTATCTGGTGAAGCAACGGATTTGGAAAAGATCAATGACCCGGACGCTGCATACACTTTGGGTATGCATTATCTCGATATAAGTGATCGATTAGGCCCTACTCCAAAAGGCGCACCACTATCAAAGGCTGAGGCTGCGCGGATCGCAAACGATGTTTGGAAAGGAAATGCGAATTTGCCAGAATTATTATCTGAATGGGAAAAAGGTGAACATGGCCCAACAGAAAAATTATTTCAAGATGACCTGAAAACACTTGCCTGGAAAACTTTCGAAGCTGCAGTTCACGCAAAAGGAAAGCGTTCAATGCCAAATTTGTATTTCAGAAGGGATATGTTACTTGCCGACAAAAATGATCTGCACGGCGCACAAAAAGAATTTTTAACGGCTATTGACGAAGCTTCCCGCGATTCAGATCTTAATATTAAGCAAGAGTCTACTGTTCTCAGTCATGACGCGCTCGGAATAGTCGCCTGGAAGTCGGGAGATTTTCGCAGTGCATTGCAATGGTTCGAACTGGTAGAAAAAGAGCAAACGCAATATGGAAGGAAATGGGTGGCTGATATAGCATCGAAAAAGCAACAAATGCAGACGATGATCAATAAAAAGAAATGAATACAAGCAATTTGATTCGACTAAATTAAGGATTGCGGTGAAAAATTTCATACCAAAAACTCACTGCATAAACTCTTATTGTATCCCTAAACTTTTCGCAAGGTCCCCTGGTATTGGTGCCCCATGTTGCTTTGCAAACAAGGCATCCTTTTTTGCCGAGTCCAGATCTTTTAAGCCATTATACGAGTAAGATCTGTTCAAATAGAAGATCGGATCAGGATTCATCGAGATAGCTTTATTTATGGGAACCAGCGATTCTCTATACTTTCCCATTGCCTGGTAGCAGCTACCAATCGTGTTATAGACATCGGCAGCGTCCGGCTCAAACTGAAGAAATTTCTCCCAGTCCCTAATCGCTTCTTCATTGCGGTTCAGCTTCATGTAAGTAAGTGCACTGTTACTGTATGCGGGCTTAAAATCAGGCTTAATCTTTATTGCTTTTGTTATATAGATCAATGAAGAATCGTATTGACCGAGGATGGCAAACTGTGCTCCCATATTGTCGAGTGCCTCAGGAAAATCCGGCTTCATAGAAAGTGCTTTTCTATAATCATTAATGGCAAGCTCAGGTTTTTTCAAATCAAAATATATATTTCCCCGGTTAGAGTAGAGTTCGTAATCTTTCGTATCTAAATGAATGGCCCTGTTGAAATATTCGATAGCCAGGTCATAATTTTTTTCCTTGCGCAGTAACATCGCCCTGATTGCATACGCCTTTGCGCTGGGTTCCGTTTTGATTGCCTGGTCCCATAGTGTAGCACTACTGTACCAGGTGGACGCTTGTTGCCAGGTTAACACAGCGAATAGCAATGCAACAGGGAAAATAATTCGCCATGCCTTTGACATATTGCCTCTCGTGAAACGGTCAATTATCCATCCAACAATAAAAAACAAACCGATGTAAGGAATATAAGTATAGCGTTGGGCAATAACAGCGCTCCCTACTGGCAGGAACTGCAGTACTAATAATAAATTGACCAGGTAAAATAGAAGGCCAAAGGCAATGACCCGATTTTTTTTCAGCGAATAATAAATTGCCAAAGCCAATGCGACAAAAAAGACGGGGGCAATATAATATTCCACAGGTAATTTACTGTTCATAGCAGGAAAAGGGTAGAATACCGAAAGATTAACGGGTACGATCATTTTGACGATGTACATCATGATCCCGTAAAAACCATACAGGATTTTGTTTGATGTGTCGATGTGTATTTTACCAAATGAACCTGCTTGTCTTTGCGCAAAAAATGTGATGATGCCCATTGCCAGCGACAATGAAACAAATGGGATCTTTTCGATTAATACCTTTCCATTCAGTTTCCTTTTTCTTAAAACATCGATACAGAGTATTGCCAATGGAAATACCACTGCGGACGGCTTGGATAATAATGAAAGAACGAAAAAAAAGATGGCTAACCAATATTGCTTTTTCGAATTTGTGTCGACATATTTAGTATATGTAATCAACCCGCCAAGAAAAAACATGCCATACAAAACATCCTTTCGTTCGGAAACCCAGGCCACTGATTCCACATGAACTGGATGAATGCCAAATAAAATAGCAGTGGTAAATGAAATTATCGTATTGTTCTTGCTGAGGGACATAGAGAGGCGAAATACAAGAAAACAATTGATCAAATGAAATATAAGGTTGAGCAAATGATAAGACCATGCATTCTCACCAGAAACTAAATAGTTAATAAAAAGCGTGAACATCGTAAGGGGGTGAAGGTTGCCTTGCATCGGCGTTGCTAGCACCGTCTTTAAATCGCCATTTTTCAGGGCACTGTTTTGTAATACATATTCGCCATCGTCCCAACTCACGAAGCCAGCGCGCAACACAGGTATAAAGGCAACAAAAGTGATTGCTAACATTACCGGAACCATCCAGCGGACATTAGAAGGCTTCTTTTGTTTTGTCGCACGATGTTGACTGGGCTTTTCCGCCTTCCCCCTAGCCTCCGTTACTGCGGGCGCCTGCTTTTTGAATTTTTTCTTATATGCCATATTCCGGTTCGACAAAATGAATCATCAAATTAAGTTTTCTGCATCGGACTGTAGGCAGNNNATGACGGCATTCTATCCTGGATTTCTTTCAGCAATGCCCGATAGTCCGACGGCAGAGTAGTATTTTTCCAAACCTGGTTGTAATAATCTATCATTCTGCTATAAAATGCCGCAAGCATCCTTGCGTCATTTAAATTATTCACAGTCTTATTCGCGTACCCTAGATATTGAAGAACAAATTTTTCATAAGTCTTCGTTCGGTTTACTTCCTCAAAAGCTTTGATCAATTTTTCATAATTATGATCCAGTTTATGATATTCTGCCGCAAGTCCTGCCTTCATCGAATTTGCCATGCCGTATGAAGGCAGTATCTCCAGTGCTCTTTCGAAATAGAGATTTATCGAATCCAACACGGCTCGTCGCCGTGTCGAATCGGTATTTGCGGGCAACTTCATGTAAACATTGTTCCATATATCGACACCATAAAAATGATTAGCCCTTGCGCTGTTTGGCGAAATCCTAAGAGCCGACTTGTCCAGTGTTCGAATTGTTTTCCAGTCGGGCAGGCGGATAAGCGTGAGTAGACAGAAAGCAATTGTTCCCATAATAAAAATCGAGATAGCTAAGCTTCTTCCGGGCCGAGA
>VBAQ01000314.1:0-417 GCA_005883765.1 Bacteroidota bacterium | reverse complement strand
ATACAATGCTCAAGGTAATAAGGTAAAACGCAACGGCATAAGCCCATACCGTTTTCTTTTTCCAACCCTTAATAAAAACTACGGCAAGGGCCAGGTACAACAATAGGGACAAAATAGGTCGCCAGTCATTCCAGTGCATGATGGGAATATGGTAAGGATAGTAGTCATGCGTGAGCGGATGGGGATAAATGAACAATTTCAAATACAGCAATAAAGTGTAAAAAACGGTTGCCATTTTTTCACCTTTTGTCATTCCGTAGAATGGATTATTCATGATGTCGGTCACCTCAGCGTTGCTCGCCAAATGGCCGATGACACTTACGCGAATGATCAAGTAGAGTACTGTTGCGAATAATATGGGCAACGTAACCTTAATTTTATCTGATGCAGTCGACTTTGTAAAAAAATAAACGGTTA
>VBAQ01000153.1:37583-50346 GCA_005883765.1 Bacteroidota bacterium | reverse complement strand
AATGACTCGTGACACTTTTCGTAGATACTCGAAAATGTGCTTATTTTCTTGTTCGCTCCCCAATTTTCGACGATGATTTTGCCATCTACTGTCGACATCATGTGGCAGATCACTCGTGGTTTGTTCATTGCCATTCCCTGTTGTTTTGTATAGTTAAGAAAAATTTTTCTTTGTTCGCTGCTCCGGACACTTCGTTGTATCAGGAATTTGGCTTGTTTATGCCCAGGTTTTCACGAATGTAGTTTCCAGGGGATTCGATAATTTTTGCAATGAATGTCGCCAGGCTTTTTTGAGAGATTATCGAGCCTTTTTCCGGTTCATCTTTCCTGGTGATTTCATAATCGACTTCATCCGCGTTGGTGAACCAGGTTGGTCTCAAAATAGTGTAATCAAGTCCTGACGCTTCAATTACATCAGCTAATTTCCGGTACGGACCCCGAAACATCCTTATTTTCTTAATCTGCTTTTGTTACGTAAAAATAAGGTTAAATTGATGTCATCCTTTTTTACTAAAATATCAATAACATGTTTTGCGATATTACCGCTTCCGCCGAGGATAATCACATTTTTCATTATATCAATGTTAGTTTTTCAATGAGGCCATGTCAATAACAAAGTGATAATGTACATCGCCTTTTTTCAGCCTGTCAAATGCTTCATTGACTTGCTGCATATTGATCATTTCAATATCAGCAGTAATATTATGTTCGGCACAAAAATCGAGTACTTCCTGAGTTTCGGCAATACCGCCAATATTAGAACCGGCAAAACTTTTTCTTCCTTTAACAAGATTAAAAGCTCCAACTGGAATCTGATCAACAGGCAGGCCAACCAATATAAGTGTACCGTCAACTTTCAGCAAGTTCAAGTAATTGTTCACATCATGCTTTGCAGATACGGTATCCAAAATAATATCCAGTTTGGATTGTTGATTCATCTGTTCGGCATCAGTGGATAAGACCACTTCATCTGCTCCCAATCGTTTGGCATCTTCGGCTTTGGAAAGTGAAGTGGTGAATACCACCACATGGGCGCCCATTGTTTTGATAACCTTGCCTACGATTTCATGTCCGGGTACAATCGGGAAAATGGTGCCACCCCATTCATTTCGGGCAACGTGCAAGTCAGAGTGGTATATACCACAATAAAGAATTTCTATTTCCACATCATGAGGTGTAACAGTTCTGCGCTGAATGTTCATTGATTTAAGCGGAACTTCCGCAGCCTCTGTTCCGAATGCTTTTATTTCCATGATTCTAAGTTTTGAGTTTTTTAAAATTAGGGTAATGAATTTCAGATACCGCAGCAAGATGACATTAGCGTTAGTAATTTTAAACGATCATTATTGTTCAACGTATTTCTTATGGAATGAGTAAACCAAACTTGCATTCCAGACAAAGTTTTTGCTTCCCGTAATATCCGTATTAATTGTTTTGTTGATGATCGCTGAAACAGAGAGTGGAAAATTTTTCCTTGCTACTGTAAAGGTCGATGTAAAATAAAAACCATCCTGTGCATCCAGTTTTAGGTAGTAGAATTGAGGGTTGACCTTCATGAAAAATTGATTCGACAATTTGATATTTGAAAAATTGGCATTGAGTGTAAGAAAATTTGTATTCTTTATTGTGCCAGCATCAATGCCGTGTGAATACAGGTAATATATACCAACACTGATATTTTTTGCAAGTAAGAACCTGGGAAAAAGTTCTCCGGCTAAATAACGTCTTGTAACTGTTACATTACTTGAATCTCCGTCTATTGGTAAAACAGATGATTTAAAATTCAGCCCGAGATGCGTACCAACATTCATCTGAAACTTACCAGCTATTATTAATTTGTACCTGCCCCAGAAAAGAAAAGTCCAGGGCTTTCCCGCCAGCGAAAACCAGAGGTCCGGTTCAAAGCTAAACCTGTTTTTCCCCATTGACAGGTTGAATATAGCCGCAGGTTTACCCAATGAAAAACTGGGTACAATTGAAATTCCGTTATTGGTAACACTCATCGCACCGGAAAAATAACTGATGCTTTTTAGGCTGTCGGTCTTTTGTGAAAAGGAGAAATGTATAAGACTTATAAGCCCAAACAGCAACAATATTTTTTTTATAATATTTTTCATCAGCTTGAATCTTTAGAATTTGCAAACTCTAATGGAATTTCATGGTGTGATTTATCATTATGCTTTTCCATAAAAACTTTATTTGCCACTTTTATATTCTTCGTCAGTAACTCTTTCTAACCAATTAACCACGCCATTTTTGATGTCGGGATTCATGACGATTTGCACAAACCCAACGCCGGGTTGAATTATAACCACATCTCCTTTGCGGAGTAGTTGAATTGGCTTACCATTTTCTTTCAGGTAGCCCGTTCCTTCTGTAATTACGAGGACCTGCTTGCCTGGGTGCGTGTGCCAGTTGCTATGTGCGCCGGGTTCAAAAGTTACTTTTGCAATTGTCCAATACGCCAGCGAATCATAAGCTAAAGGATTTACCCATACGTTTCCTGTAAAATAATCGGCTGGTGCTTTATTACCTTTAAGGGAAGTTTCATTTTCTTTCTTTTCGGTACCTGCATTTGTAGATTTCGAGTTATTACATGAAATACTCAATACGGTTATAAAGACTACCGATGCTATATTTATCTTTTTCATTCTGACCATTTCTATTTTAGTGTATGCTGAACCCACCATCCACCACAAGAGTGTGGCCGACAACAAGACTTGAAGCAGAACTGCAAAGCCAAAGAACGGCATCAGCAATTTCTTCCGGCCGACCCAGGCGACCAAGAGGTACTTCTTTCAGCAGCGCTGCGATGGCATCTGCTTGTCCGCCTGCTATCATCTGGTCTGCCATAGGAGTATGGATAAGGCCTGGGCATATAGTGTTGATACGAATTCCCTGAGAAGCATATTCCATTGCTGCACTTTTGGTGAGACCAATGACTCCGTGTTTGGCGGCATGATATGTTCCCCGCTGTGGGCCACCCAAAATTCCGCCAATGGAAGAACAGTTAACGATAGCTCCACTGCGTTGTTTACGCATTTGTTGAAGCTCATACTTCATACAGCTCCAGACACCACGAAGATTGATGGCCATGACCCGATCGAAATCTTCTCTGGTCTGATCGGCGGCTTCTGCAAGGATATTCTGAACGCCGGCATTGTTATAGGCAGCATCCAGACGACCAAAGGTTGAGACAGTTTTCTTAACCATTGCTTCAACTTGATTATCATCAGAGACATCACAAAGAACAGCGAGTGTTTTGTGACCTCTGGCTGCCAATTCTTCAGCCGCAGAATCAACTGTTTTTTCATCCCAATCCGCTAAAACCACCGAAGCACCTGCCTCTGCGAATGCTTTTGCAGTTGCAAATCCAAGCCCTGAAGCTGCGCCTGTAACAAGAGCAACTTTGTCTTTCATTATTTTCATGATTTAATTATTCTCAGAATGATATAATTATTACAGCACAAAGGTATTTTAGTCACTAGCCCTGCTGGTAATGATTATCAAACCAATCGTTAAGGATTTCAAACAATTTGAGCCCGTAAAGAGGAAGGAGCCGTACCGGCTATCCGTTTAAAGTAGTTGTTGAAGTAAGTGGGGTATTCAAATCCCAGTGCATAAGCAATATCAGCAATGCTCCAATCAGTATGTTGTAACAATGCCTTTGCTTCTGTAATAATTCTTTCTGCGATATGTGTAGTGGTAGGCTTGCCTGTTACTTCTTTCACCGCACGATTCAAATGATTAACATGGACAGCTAAACCCCTGGCATAATCCTGGGCTGCTTTCAGTTTAAGGGGTTCATCAATACTTTCAATGGGGAACTGACGTTCCAGGAGCTCAAAGAAAAAATGCGTTATTCTTGATGAAGCATTTTTATGTTTTTGGAAGTTATCCGGTGGCTGCATTTTCAATGCTTCGTGGATGATCAAATTAATATAGTTGCGAATCAGATCGTTTTTGAAAAAGTAGTTGTCATTTTGTTCTGCGAGTATCTTTTCAAAGATGGTTGAGATAAATTCTTTCTGCACTTCGTTGATCTCAAACACCGGGTTGCCACCAACTCTAAATAGTGGCGATTCATGGATGCTTTCAGACCGATCATTAGCTTTCAGAAACTCCTCTGTAAACAAACAGGCATATCCGTATAAAGTGCCGGAAATTACTTCCGAAGAATATGGTATGTGAGGATTACCAAAGAACAGGTAGGGCCCGTCAACAATAATTTCTTTGTCTGCATATTGAATATGGCTATTGCCGGTTACGAGACAAACTTTATAAAAGTCCCTGCGACTATAGTTAGGGATAGGATGAACACTGGTTTCAATCCGATAAGCTTTAAAACCTTTCAGTTTTAAATCGGTTGTATTAAACTCGCTAATTGTAGAGACGACCTGGGCTTCCATAAATCAAAGTTAAGAAAATCAAATAATGTAAGTTTCCCAAAATTCAGCCGATATCATAACCCCGTTGTCTTTTCCAATGCTTCAGTATATCGGGTACCCATTATTTTAATTTGTGCAGATGCCGCTTCCATCTCCTCTAATTCTTCACCAGATAACTGAATTGAAACTGCACCAATGTTTTCAGCCAGGCGATGGAGTTTTGTAGTACCCGGTATCGGAACGATCCATGGTTTTTGGGCCAACACCCATGCCAGGGCTATCTGGGCAGTAGCGGCTTTTTTTCTGTCGGCAAAATTCTGCAATAAATCCAACAATGTTTTATTGGCCACACGTGCGTCTTCGGTAAATCGTGGCAAATGAGAGCGAATATCTCCTTCGGCAAACTTTGTTTGCTCATCTATTTTCCCGGCTAAATAACCTTTACCGAGAGGGCTAAATGCAACGAGCCCGATACCTAATTCTTCGATTGTTGGAATGATCTCATGTTCATGTTGTCTTGTCCATAATGAATATTCGCTTTGCAATGCCGTTACCGGTTGCACAGCATGGGCTTTCCGAATTGTATTGGCACCGGCTTCTGATAGACCAAAGTATTTTACTTTACCTTCTTTTATCAAATCTTTCACTGTACCGGCTACATCCTCTATTGGTGTATTGGGATCCACTCTATGTTGATATAACAGATCAATGACGTTAACTCTGAGTCTCTTTAATGAACCTTCAACAGCACGACGAATAATTTCCGACCGACTGCTGATTCCCATCGATTTACCATTTTGGATATCAAAGCCAAATTTCGTAGCAATCACCACCTTTTCGCGAAGCGGTTCCAGCGCTTCTCCCACCAGTTCTTCGTTATTATAAGGACCATAGATTTCAGCGGTATCAAAAAAGTTTATCCCTTGTTCAACCGCTTTGCGGATAAGAACGATCATATCTTTCTTTTCAGGAAATGGTGCATAAGAAAAGGTCATTCCCATGCAACCAAGCCCGATGGCTGACACTTCCAGTCCACTATTTCCTAATTTGCGTTTAGGCATTTTTGTTTCCATAATTATCGATTTTTAAATATGGCACAAAGCTAAATAGGTGCCGGATCAGCAGATAACAAAAAGGAAATAATGATTTACGAAATTCAAATATTCCTGAATTTAAGGGGGCTCAACTGAACATGTTTCTAAAAGAAGTTGGTGAAATGAGTTTTCACCCGCCCTGGATTTTATTGAGGGGAAATTCACGTTGCTTTTACCAGAAACATTGGTTGAGAAACACGGACGACCATTATTATCAATCTATATCTTTAATACGCCTTTAAGCCAATGCCAGATAAATTCCTGAATAGGTACCGCATTTCATCTGCACGTTTTATCAAATTGGGATTATAGCAGTAATGCCGCGTATTTTCTAACGATCTGCACGGCCAATCGTCGACATTATTTTGGCGAAATAATTAATGCAGAGATGCGGTTATCAAGGATTGGTGAATTTGCAAATGAATGTTGGATGAACATTCCAAACCATTTCCCGTATTTTTATTTGGATGCATTTGTTATAATGCCCAATCACGTGCATGGAATTGTCATAATCGAAAAATCGTGCGCCGTAGAGACAAGGCATGCGGTAGAGACAAGGCATGCCTTGTCTCTACCGCAATCGCAAAATTCCAAACCGCCCCATCCGCGTTTTCGCAACCAGGGAAAGAACACAATTTCAGCAATGACCGGGTCCTTTAAATCCGCAGTGACAAAATATTGTAATGAAAATAAATTGCCATTTGGCTGGCAATCACGATTCCACGATCACATCATTCGGGATAAACAGGAATTTCATCGCATCAGAAACTATATCATTAATAATCCTGCAAACTGGAAGGAAGATCGATTTCATTCGTAGTCACAGGCTTTTCCGGATAAATTTCACGGCAATGAAGAAATTTTGATGTAGGGGATATCAATTCAGTCGTCCCTGAATTTAAGCAGACTTACAGTTGTTGAGGACTATTTAATCTGATGAAGAGTGCCTGTATCCGGAGCGGACTTTAAAAACGTGAAGGATATGTGGAAATAAAGCATCGATTGCTTCATTCACGGCACTGACTGAACCCGGCAAAGTGATAACCAGGGAATCTTTAATAAACCCGGCAACTCCCCGGGACAACATGGCATAAGGCATCCGTTCCTGCCCGTAATGACGAACCGCTTCCATAATACCGGGTATGGGAGTTTCAATTAAAGGAGCAATGGCTTCCGGCGTAACGTCTCTTGGTGATAAGCCTGTGCCACCCGTAAACAGTAACAAATCGATTTTACCTGCACTCAGGGCTTCCGCTTTATCACGGATTGCTGCTACTTCATCAGGAATGATTTCATAGGCCACGGTCTCCAAACCATATTGTTTTAACCTTTCAATGGCAGTTTTGCCCGCAGTATCTGCACCGTCTCCTTTTGAAATCGTGTCGGAGCAAACAATAACGGCACAACTAAGTTCAGCATCCACATCTTTGAAACGATCCGACTTGCCGCCGCGTTTGTGCAGCAACTTGATGCTTCCTATTTCTACTGCTTTATCTATAGGCTTGAGCATGTCGTACATGGTAAGAGCAGTTATTGCGGCTCCATGCATGGCTTCTACCTCCACCCCCGTTTTGTAAATAGTATGTACTTCAACTGTGATGATAATATTCAAACCTTCAATTTCATGTGTAATGGCAGCGTATTCTACAGGCAAAGGATGACAATCGGGGATAACATCACTGGTTTTTTTGATGGCTAGTAGTCCTGCAGCTCTTGAAAATTCAAACACATCTCCCTTGGGTACCCCTTTTGTCTGAATAGCATTTATGGTTTCCTGTTTTGATACACTGAGGACAGCTTTGGCAACTGCTTTGCGTAAGGTGGTATTTTTTTGCGTGATGTTTACCATAATTATTGATTCACCTTCCAGTGATATGATTCGTCACTAAACAATTCTTTACCCCACACAGGCAGTTCGGCTTTTATTCTTTCTACCGTTTCTTCGCAGGCATCGATAGCTGCCTTTCTATGAACGGATGAAGTAAATACAAACAAACTGATTTCGCCTGCTGCAACTTTACCCAAACTATGATACACATGCATGCAGGTCAGATCATATTTGGAAAATATATCTTCACGTATGGCATGCATTTTTTCCAAAGCCATTTCTTCGTAGGTTGTGTATTCAATGCAGGAGACTTCTTTGCCTTCGATCTTATCTGCCCTCACCTGCCCCAAAAAAATACTGTGCCCGCCGATATCCATTTTGCTTTTATGCTTTTCAATACTGTCAGCAATAAAAGATGCGGCAATCGGTCCCTGCACAAAAATATTTTTGGGTTTTCTTTCTTTCATACTGTTTGTTTCTGTTTCTTCCATTCTAAAATCCCTCCACGCAAACTGTAAACTTTTTTCCCCTCTCCAAAAATACCGGATAAAATTTTCACGGCTTGTAAGCTTCTGTTACCAGATCGACAAAAAGCAACAATAGTATCAGATTTTATCAATGATGTATTTTTTGATAATTGGGCCAAAGGGATTTTAATATTAGAAAATTCATTTGCGACCGGCATTTCATCTGGCTCTCTCACATCAATCACATCCACGTTTCCATTTGCGATTAATCCATTGAATGTATCAGCGTCAATCTCTGACTGCATTATTTGTGACGAACAAAGCCATACATAGTCCATTTGTAAAAATGCAGCTTCATTTTCCGGGATCAGAGAGCGTGTCTCTTTTCTTGGTAATAAAGTCAGTTGGTAAACCTGGTTATTCAACGCATTGTAAGTCAGAAGTTGATTTGCAAGTGGCTCACCGATTCCTGTAATTAGTTTAATAGTTTCATTCGCCATCATGGTGCCAATAATGCCAGGCAATGCTCCCAACACACCGGCTTCTGCACAATTCAATACTTCACCTTCTTTTGGCGGATCGGGAAAAATATCACGGTAGTTGACAGCCTCGTCGTTTTCAGTTTGCCTGAAATTAAATACTGACACTTGTCCTTCAAATTGAGAAATCGCACCATACACTAATGGCTTATTCATTAACACGCAGGCATCATTGATCATATAACGTGTAGAAAAATTATCTGTGCCATCAATGATGATATCAAATTCATCAAAAAGGATCAATGCATTTTGTACAGTTAATCGCTCGTTGTAAGGAAGAATTTTTATTTCAGGATTGAGTTGATGCAAAATATGTCTTGCTCTTTCCGCTTTTGATGACCCAATATCGCCTACTGAATACAATACCTGGCGGTGAAGATTATTCAGTGCTACCACATCATCATCTACAATACCAATTGTTCCTGTACCTGCAGCAGTTAAGTATTGCAAAACGGGACAGCTCAAGCCACCGGCACCGATCACCAATACCTTTGCCCTCAGCAATTTTTGCTGACCTTCTTCGCCAAATTCAGGTAAGATGATCTGGCGTTGGTAACGTTCATATAATTCCTTTTTGTCCATTTATCTAGCCGCCCGAAAACGGCGGTAATAAAGCTACAATGCTGTTTTCGGTTAATGACGTGTTTTCATTTACTACCTTTTTATTCACGGCTATTACATATTTTGCATCAGCGAGGGCCGGGTAAAGAATATGCAGCTCCTTAACAAGGGTATTTGTATCCGCAACATTTTCTAATGCCAGAGAACTTTCTGCTATATCTGCAAGTCTTCCGAATATGATAATATTTACAGGCATGATTTATAAACGCGACAACAAATTTACTGAACCTGAATTATGCTTGTGTAAATAATAATTTATATGCCGCCACGCTAAGAACTGCTGCCAGCATGTATTTTAAAATATTCGACGTGAATTTCAATGACCCAAAATATGCCCCGCAAATTCCACCGACAAAAGCCACTGCTACATAACCATACATATCGGGACTGAAATATATACCCTTTGTTAATTGCCCTGCCAGGCCTGACAATGAATTGACAAAAATGAACAAAGCACTGATGGCAGCCGTTTGTTTCATGTCTGTCCATTTTAATAATAAAAGGATAGGAGATAGAATAATACCGCCACCAATACCTATAAGACCGGAAAGAAAACCTATCGCTGCGCCGATCAATAATGACAAGAATATGTTTGACTTTTTCAATTCCTCGACCTTAATGTTGGCAAAAAATAAAAAGCGGATGATTGGTATTATTAATAATATGCCGAGCATTTTTTTATAAATGTTATCATCTATAGTTATTAAACCGCCGACATAAGCCATCGGTACCGACACCATAGCAAACGGTAAGAATATTTTCCATTTAAAATGTTTGCCGCGGTAGAACTGGATGAAGGAAGTAAGTGACACAAAAAGATTCAGCAATAAAGCTGTTGGTTTCATTACATCGGGTGAGATGCTGAATAATGCCATTAACGCCAGGTAACCGCTGGCGCCGCCGTGCCCCACTGACGAATAGAGGAATGCTACCAGAAAGAGCAGTAGGTAAAAAATGACGATGGTCTCCACCTGTTAAATTTAAAAAGGCAATAAATGTACTTCAACTAAATCTCCCTGCCGGCATTCAGTTACATCTTCATTTACCCGGATAAGGCAATTGGCCCTTGCAAATGAGCTTAGACGATACGATTCCTGTGCCTCAAGCGGTGTGGCGGTTTTACCATCATAAAAACCTTTTAAAAAATGGGTCAGTACCACAGTTTTCTGAAATGGCTTTGATAAAGGAGCTTGTATTATTTGTAAAACAGTTTTTTTATTACTCAGCTTCTCTAAGGCAGGAATGACATACTGATAAAAACAAGTGAGTACCGAAGAAGGATTGCCCGGTAAACCAAAAACAAGTTTGTTATTTTTTTTTCCGAAATATAATGGCTTACCCGGTCGCTGCCTTACTTTATGAAAAAGTTTTTCAACACCACACTCATTTGCGGCCTGCAATACAAAATCATAATCGCCAACACTGATGCCGCCGGTTAACAAAACGACATCGCTTTGCTGTAAGGCTTTTTCTAATGTGCTGGTAACTATCTCCGGTCTATCAGTAGCATAAAAAACTTCAACGTCATTAATATGCATTTGTTGCAAAACTGCTTTCAGTGCAAAGGAGTTGGATTCATACACCTGCCCATACTGCAATGGTTTGCCGGGCTGCTGTAATTCATTACCGGTAAGGATGATGCTTACCGAAGGATTTGGATAAATTTTTACATCAGTAATACCAATGCCTGCTAAAAATCCAATCGCTGCTGGTGATAAAACTGAATTTTTTTCCAAAGCCAATGCCCCAGCCTTTATTTCGGAACCTTTTGGGCGAACACTGTTTCCGACTTGTATACTTTTATCTTCGATGACCAATTCTCCGTTGATTGCTTTTATGTTTTCCTGCATCACTACTGTATCAGCCCCGGGCGGCACTGCTGCCCCGGTAAAAATGCGAACGGCATTTCCCGAAGCAAGAGTAATGGTTTCATTATTTCCAGCTGCAACCTCTCCCGTGATTTTTAGTTTTTTATGTTGTTGCCAGTCATTAAAAGAAAATGCATAGCCATCCATGGAAGATTGCGGAAAGGCGGGAATATCAATCGAGGAATAAACATCTTCCGCCAACGTTAACGCTGCTGCATGTTGTAGTGGCAAAGACAGGGGTGTTAGCTGAATAACATTTTCAGCAATTATCTTTTTGGCTTCTTGAACTGAAATCATGTTGCTATCAAAAAAATCTTCATTTAAATCGGAGTGATCTAAAAACCGCTTTAGGCCTGCCCGACGGTCAGGCGGGGTTTGGGGTTGGTTTCATCCTCCAATAGTTATCATGCTGCGGTTATGAATATCTTCTGCATGCAGATGTTCAAAATCGGCAGTGAACTGGCCGCCTAATTCTTTCGCTTTAGCTTTAACACTCTGGTGAATCAATGGCACTACATCCTCGCCTCTTCGTAATGCAGATAACAGATCTGTTTCCTTTTCAGAGAATAAACAATTTTTCATTTTTCCATCTGCCGTCAACCTCATTCTGTTACAACCACTGCAGAACGGAGCACTCATAGTACTAATCACAGCAAATGTTCCCAGGTGACCCGGCACCATGTATCCTTTTGCAGTGTCATGTTTTTCATCCTGGAGTCTCACCACTTCATACTTTTCTTTTATTACGTTAAGCATCTGCTGCATAGGAAAAACTTTATTACTAGTCCACCAATTACCGGCGAAAGGCATGAACTCAATAAAGCGTACATGCACCGGCTGATCTTTTGTCCATTCAACGAAATCATTGATCTCGTTATCATTTAATCCCTTCATCACTACCATGTTCACCTTTACGTGAAAATCTTTTTTCAGCAACAGCTGGATGTTATCGTAAATTTTTTCAAACTGGTTTCTTCTTGTGATCAACTGAAATTTTTCTGCCTGTAATGTATCGAGGCTGATGTTGAGTGACCGGACTCCCGCTTGTTCTAAAGTATCTACAAATTCATGCAGCCTTGAACCATTGGTGGTGATAGTAAGTTTCACCGGTAGCCTGGATAAAGTAGTAATGATTTCTGCTGCATCTTTTCTTACTAATGGTTCACCGCCAGTAAGCCTGATCTTATTCACCCCAAGACTTACAAAAATTTTTGCCAGCGTTTCGATCTCATCTTTCTGCATCAGTTGCGATGCTGCTGTAAACGCATACTCTTCTTCCGGCATACAGTAAAAACATCTAAGGTTGCAGTTATCCGTAAGTGAAATCCGGAGGTAATTATGAACTCGATTATAGTTATCGACAATCATAGTTCGATATTTCAGTTTGGCCGGACAGTAAAATTATTCATTTCCTTTCTGGCAAATGTCAATTTAGGGAAATATAACCAGCAAAATAAATTCCTTTTTTCTGAAAGGTTCGTCAATGCAACCACCAAAGGGCTGCAACTCCCTTTAACGAGGCGACGGGGCAAAACAAAAATGATATTGTAAGGGATTTTTCTATAACTTAAGGTTGGATTCCCTTTAGGTTCTGAGTTGGCAGGCGAATTATTTTTTTTACTTCAATACGATGCTAATGCAACTCTCAGGCAGGCACACGGTTAATGCATCACCCGTAAAAGTTTGGGGCATCTTGATGGATACTGATACGCTTGCTAAAATAGTTCCCGGCATCTCAAGATTGGAAAAAACAGGCGACAATACTTATAAATCATTTCTTGAAATAAAACTTGGACCTGTCAGCGGTTCGTTCAACGGTAATCTTCAAATGGAGAATGTAGAAGTAGAAAAAAGATTTACACTTAAAGTACAACAGAACAGCAAGATCGGTAATGCTAATGCGGACATTAAAATTGACCTGGCATCCGTTGGCGATGAACAAACAGAAATAAATTTTAA
>VBAQ01000153.1:0-37548 GCA_005883765.1 Bacteroidota bacterium | reverse complement strand
AAGAGTCATGAGCGGCGTAGCAAATACATTGACCAAACAGTTCTTTGCGAATTTGGATAAGGAATTAAGTAAGTCCGTCACCGCGTGAGGCGGAGAACGTTTTTTAATTAAAATGTATCATGTTCAAAGTTGAATAGAGAGATAAATGATGAAATGCCCACCCGGATGATCAGGGTCGGATGGGCTTAATTATTTAAATTGAAAAGATAGTTGAAGCCTGGCCTCTCCTCTCCTTTGGAGAGGGATAAGAAGGGTGAGGTCATGATGGCATGAAAACGGAACGGTGAAGTGATTGCGACGCAACAGACGATGCCATGAAAAACCACCGCTGGTATCAAAATATACATTGCAGAAAATTGATGCAATGACGAAATGCTTAATTACTAAAGTTCATTAAAACATATTAAAGCCCGGCCTCCTCCTTCGGAGGACAAGAGGGTGAGGCCTACAAATCAAATTCCATGAGTACTAAAATCACTGTAACAGTTAATGGTGCTAAACACATTGACAAAGTGGAGCCGCGGTTATTGCTGGTGTATTACCTGCGTGATGTGCTGAAACTTACCGGCACACACGTAGGCTGCGATACCAGCAGCTGCGGTGCATGTACAATACTTGTAGATGGCAAGGCAACGAAGAGTTGCACAATGCTGGCAGTGCAGGCCGATAAATGTAAGATCACTACGATTGAAGGCATGGCAACAAATGGTGAACTGCATCCGCTGCAGGAAGGTTTCAATCAGTGTCATGGATTGCAATGCGGTTTTTGCACACCGGGTATGATCATGACCGCGGCTGATTTGCTAAAGAATAATAAGAAGCCAAGCGAAGAACAGATTCGTGCAGCACTGGAAGGAAATTTTTGCCGTTGTACGGGCTATCACAATATTGTAAAAGCCGTGCAGTATGCTGCTGATAAGATGTCTGCTCCCCGTGCCCGTAAAACTAAAAAGGAGGCGGCATTATGAGTACAAATAAGGGTAATGGAATGGCCACAGCAAGTGGCCTGATCGGCAAATCCGTTAAGCGGGTTGAAGATAAAAGATTCACCACCGGTCACGGTCAGTTTACCGAAGATATTGTGTTGCCGGGTCAAACTTATGCTGCATTCGTTCGCAGTCAATATGCTCATGCAAAAATTTTAAGTGTTGATGTAAGTGCAGCGAAAGCGATGCCGGGTGTGGTGGCTATTTATACCGGCGCTGATGTGGCGGGAGTAAATGGCGTGCCTTGCGGCTGGCAGGTAAATTTCAAAAATGGCAATGCGATGAGGGAGCCAAAGCATCCATTGCTTGTGGCAGATAAAGCAAGACATGCAGGTGATGCGATTGCTATTGTAATTGCAGAATCAAAAGAAGAAGCGGTGGATGCTGCACAAGCAGTGAATGTAGAATATGAAGAATTGCCTTGCGTGGTAGATGCTTTTAAAGCAACGCAGTCGGGTGCACCGCTGGTGCATGATGATGTTCCCAATAATATGTGTTTTGACTGGGCTTTGGGAAATCCTATTGAAGAAGTGAATGAAGCAATGAGTAAAGCATCGCATGTAACTACGTTGGAATTTGTAAACCAACGTTTGGTGCCGAATGCTATTGAGCCCCGCAGTTATAACAGTTCTTATGATGCTATTAATGATAAGTACACTTTATATACGAGCACGCAGGCACCGCACCTGATAAGGTTATTAATGAGTGCCTTTGTTTTGGGATTACCGGAGCATAAAGTACATGTGATAGGCCCCGATGTTGGCGGAGGATTTGGCAGCAAGTGTTTTCATTATACTGAAGAAGCATTGTTGACCTGGTGTACAAAGAAAATCGGAAGGCCGGTTAAATGGACAGCCGAAAGAACCGAAAGCTTTTTATTGGATGCTCATGGCCGTGATCATATCACCAAAGCCGAAATGGGTTTTGACAATGATGGAAAAATTGTTGCACTTCGTGCAAAGACTTATGTTAATCTCGGCGCTTATCTTTCAACATTTGCGTCCTGTGTTCCCACTTACCTCCATGGCACCTTGTTGCAGGGTTTATATACCACACCAAAAATTAATATTGATGTCACAGCCGCGTTCACACATACTACTCCGGTTGATGCTTATCGCGGTGCAGGCAGACCTGAAGCCAGTTATCTTCTTGAAAGATTAGTTGATTTAACTGCTCATGAAATGAATATGGATCCGGCCGAACTTCGGTTTAAAAATTTTATTCCGCCATTTGATGGTGTTAATCAACCCGGTTATCAAACACAGGTGGCTTTGCAATATGATAGCGGAAATTATGAAGCTGTGTTGAAAAAAGGATTGGAGATACTCGACTATGAAGATTTCCGCAAGGCACAAAAGGAAGCTGCGAACAATGGAAAATTATTGGGCGTTGGTTTTTCCACCTATATAGAAGCATGTGGGATTGCTCCATCTGCTGTGGCTGGAGCGTTGGGAGCAAGAGCCGGATTATTTGAAGTAGGTCATGTGCGGGTGCAGCCTACTGGTAAGGTAAGTGTATATACCGGTTCGCATTCTCATGGGCAGGGGCATGAAACCACTTTTGCGCAAGTAGTGGCCGATAAACTCGGCATCAGTATGGATGATGTGGAGATAGTACATGGCGATAGCGAATCAGTTGCATTTGGCATGGGTACTTATGGTTCAAGAAGTATTGCTGTTGGGGGAACTGCCATTGTAAAAAGCATTGAAAAAATAATTGAGAAGGGAAAGAAGATCGCTGCGCATCTGCTCGAAGCCAGTGCTGATGATGTTGATTTTGCAAATGGAAAATTCACCGTAAAAGGAACGGATAAATCTGTTCCGTTCGGTAATGTGGCACTCACGGCTTATGTACCGCATCATTATCCAAAAGATCTCGAGCCAGGTCTTGACTTCAGCAGTTTTTATGATCCAGCCAATTTTACTTTCCCGTTCGGTTGTCATATCGCAGTTGTGGAACTGTGGATGATGTCGGTAATGTTATCAACTCGATGATCGTAGAAGGGCAAATACATGGTGGCGTAGCGCAGGGAGTGGGACAGGCACTCTTCGAAGGCGCCGAGTATGATGAGAACGGTCAGCTTACCAATGCATCTTATATGGACTACTGTATGCCTCGCGCCGATGATTTCCCGATGTTTGAAACAGGCAGCCAGGTTACTCCTTGTCCTCACAACCCACTCGGGGTAAAAGGTGCAGGCGAAGCCGGTACTATCGGTTCACCTCCTGCGGTAGTAAATGCTGTGTTGGATGCCTTATGGAGTGGTGGACATAAAGTAAAAGATATCCGAATGCCGCTGACATCAGAAAGAGTTTGGCGTGCCATGCAGTAACCCCCATCCCCTAAAGGGGAGTATTGGGAATAGTTCTTTGTTTTTTTGTTTAACCCGGTTTATGAAGAATTATTTTTTTGATCCCGGCGATGGTTTTTCATAGCATCGTCCCTTGCGTCGCAATACTTTCATCTGTTGTGCCAATGGCATCTATAAAATTGCTTCGTTAAAAAATTATTCCTGCGGGGAAGGAATATCAACGCCTTACTCCCCTTTAGGGGATGGGGGTAAATTATTGTTTTATGATTCCTGTTTCATTCGATTATCAAAAAGTAAAAACAGTAGATGAAGCCATTGCGGCTTTATCCAATGACAATAGTAAAATACTGGCAGGCGGACACAGTTTGTTGCCTGCAATGAAACTGCGTTTAAGTCAGCCATCCAAACTGGTGGATATAGCCGCCATCGCTTCACTCAAAGGAATAAAAGAAGAAGATGGCGAGATCGTTATTGGCGCCGGCGCCACTCATGCAGATATTGCTGGTGATAAGCTCATCAAGAGCAAACTTCCTTTCTTTGCTGAGGGTGCTTCTATGATTGGTGATGTACAGGTCCGCAACCATGGTACTATTGGTGGCAGCCTTGCACATGCTGACCCTGCGGCCGATTGGCCCGCCCTGGTATTAGCGGCTGATGCTGCTATCGAAGTACAGGGCAGCAATGGCAAACGCAGAATTAAAGCAACTGATTTTTTTACGGGACTGTTCTCAACGTCATTACAGGACAATGAGATCATCGTTGCTATACGCATTCCTGTTCCGGCACAAGGAACAAAAACTTCTTACCAGAAATTTTCTCAACCTGCATCAAGATTTGCCATTGTCGGTTGTGCCGTGATGCGTTTCCCTGATGGGAAAACCAATATTGCATTCACAGGTGTATCTGATAATGCTTTTCGTGACAGTAATGCCGAAGCAGTTGTATCTGGAAAAGTGATCAGTAATGATTCTATTGCCGCAGCAGCAAAGGCTGCTGTGCAGAGTGTAAATATTTTGAGCGATCATTATGCATCGGAAGAATACCGCAAACACCTGGCAAAGGTTTACTTGAAAAAAGCATTGCAAGCGGTTGCCTAATGGAAATATTTTTCAAAGAAGCATGGCGGTAGTAATGCCGCCTTTGTTTTTATAATTTTATGATATGCCGGAATTGAAGGACATAAAAGGAATGTTGCATGAACAAGGGTATATCACCGATGACAGTGTTGCGATGTCTGTGTTTCTTTCTTTGCAATTAAACAAACCATTACTTGTCGAAGGTCCTGCCGGTGTTGGTAAAACAGAAATTGCTAAAGTAATGGCAAATGCACTACAGACAGATCTGATCCGGCTTCAATGTTATGAAGGTCTTGATGCAACGCATGCATTATATGAATGGAATTATCAACGGCAATTGTTACATCTTAAAATGGTGGAGCACAATGAGCAATCTGTTGAAGAAAAAGAAAAAACGATTTTCAGCGATGGTTTTTTAATGAAGCGTCCCCTGTTACAGGCCATCACACATCATAAAAAACCTGTTTTACTGATCGATGAAATAGACAGAAGTGATGAAGAGTTTGAAAGTTTTTTGCTGGAAGTGCTGAGTGACTGGCAAATTACCGTTCCTGAGATCGGCACCATTAAAGCGACACATATTCCACAGGTAATATTAACCGGCAACAGAACAAGAGAACTTAGCGAAGCATTAAGAAGACGTTGCCTGTATTTATTCATTGATTATCCCGATTTTGAAAAAGAATGGATGATCGTAAAAAGCAAAGTACCGGGCATTGATACAAAACTTGCTGAACAAATTACCGGATTCATGCAACAACTGCGAATTCTTAAATTGGAAAAAACCCCTGGCATCGCTGAAACACTTGATTGGGCTTCGGCCTTATCAGCTTTGCATATTGATCATCTTGATAAATCAATCATTGAACAAACTCTTGGCGTTGTCTTAAAAGACTGGAGAGATACAAGACAGGTGCAGATGTCGTTGAGTGAGTTGATGGAAAAAACAGGGGTCCGTTCCAAAGTTGGATAACATGATCACAAGACTTACTTCCCTCTCAAAAAACATTGTGCAATTCTGCCGCTTTCTCCGGCAGAAGGGATTTACTGTAACCGTTGAAGAAGAAGCAACTGCATTGCAGGCATTACAACACATCGATTATGGTAATAACCAAGTTTTCTTTCTGGCATTACAAGCAGTTTTTTGCAGAAGCAAAACACAATTGGATGAATTTAAAAATCTGTTCAATGAATACTGGAAGCGACTCGATAGCGCTGCTGATGCCAAATTAAAAAATGAAGAAACAAAACAACCCCCAATTGCCCAGCCACAACTCAAATCATTAAAAGCCTGGCTGTATGGTAATAAAAATAAAGAAACAGAGGAGACAGCCTCTTACAGTGTGAATGAAAATCTTTCACAAAAAGATTTTTCTGCTGTACCGGAAGATGAGGTAGATGAACTAATGCAAACCGTTAAAAGTATTGCAAAAAGATTGGCAGCAAAAACAAACAGAAGGTATGAATCTTCGCATAAAATTGACCTCCCTGATTTAAGAAAAACTCTCAGAAAGAATCTCCGTCGCGGCGGTGAACTGCTGGATATAATTCATCGTCGTCCCAAACGTAACCGTGTAAAACTTGTTTTGCTTTGCGATGTCAGCCGGTCCATGGAACTGTATTCAGCATTTTTTATTCAATTCATGTATGCCTTCCAGCAAGTTTTTAGAAGAATGGAAACTTTTGTTTTCAGTACTTCTTTAAAAAGAATCACTTTTTTACTTAAGCAAAAAAACTTTGATGAAGCAATCCGCCTTCTGACCAGCGAAAACAGCGGGTGGAGTGGAGGAACCAGGATCGGTGAAGCATTGAATGTATTTACGAATGACTATGGCAAAAAAATGCTTGGTTCAAAAACGATTGTCATCATCGTGAGCGATGGGTGGGATACCGGTAATATTGACCTGATCAAAAAAAGCATGGAGTTTATATATGCTAAATCTAAAAAGGTCATATGGTTAAACCCATTAGCAGGTTTTGAAGATTATAAACCGGATGTATCTGGCATGAAGGCAGCCATGCCTTTTATAGATGTTTTCGCTCCCGTACATAATGCTGAAAGTTTGAAAAGACTGGAAAAGTGGTTATAGAAAGGAAGTCTGAAGTCGGATGTCTGATCTAAGGATTCACGCTAACGCATCGTAATCAGCTTCTGTGTCAATATCAATTCGCCCCTGGGGAAATAACACAGTAGCAACTTCGTCCATATTTTGCTGAATAATTTTTCTTGCACCCGCATCTCCTCGTAATTTCATCACCTCAGGAAAAAAAGCTTTGTGAAACAGAGCTGGAGGTCCAATGATTTCTCCATAACTGCAAGCAACGATCCGCTTTCCTGTTTTTTGTTGTGTAGTTATCATATCATTTAAAACTGCAGCAGAAATATAAGGCTGATCGCATACCGTAATAATTGCTCCTTCAATGGAAGGATATTTTTCCAATAATTTCTTAAGACCACAACAAATCGAACTTGCCATTCCTTCCTGCCAGTTATCATTAATAACGGCAATTGCGTTTTCATAATCTTCGCTGAAAAGCGGTGCATTTGATCCTAACACAATAATAACGGGTCCGCAGTTTAGAGAAGCGGCCGTGCTCGCTATCCTCTGTAAAAAGGTTAGATTCTTAAACGTAAGATTTTGTTTGGGCCGGCCCATCCTTGCAGAACTTCCGGCAGCCAGTATTATTACACCAAATTTGTTTTTCATGAAGGCAATTCATTCGGCATTACTACTTAGAATTTTCAATTGTCAAATCAGACCGCAGGTGAATTGTATCTTCCCTGTTACGTAAAGATTCCGGCCTGGTCGAACTTAGCACTGACTTTATTTCTGCAACAATTGAAATAGCAATTTCTTCAGCAGTCTCTGCCCCAATATTAAGACCAACCGGGCCATGTATAACATCACGTTGCTGGGGTGTGAGAATTATTCCATCATCTTCTAATTCCTCAATCATCATGGTCAATTTTTTCTTAGGCCCTAATATCCCAATATATACGATCTGTCTTTCGAGCAATGCTCGCAATATGGATAAGTCATAATTGTAATTATGAGACATCAATACAAAGACAGTTCGGTTGTCAACCGTAATATTCTGCAAAACATCCTCGGCTTTTGAAAATAACACCTGGCAGGAAGGCACTGGAAATCTTTCCTTATTGGCGTACATGGGTCTGCCATCAGCAACAGTGGTTTGCCATCCCAATATATCTGCCATTTTTACCAGGGGAATTACATCATTACCACCTCCAATAATCACCAAAGACACTGCGGGTAATATAATTTCCGTAAACGCAATGATTTCCTGACTATTTACCTGGTATTTTTTGAAAGAGGATTTTTGTTTTTTAATCACATCCATTGCCTCCTTCATCACCAGCTCTTTCTGGGAAAAAGGAATTTCACCAGAATACTCTCCATTTTCATTAAGCAGAAAGCAAGAGCCTGGTTGAGGTCCTCTTTTGTCCTTTAGCGAATATAGTGTCACCAAACCAGCTTTCTGTCTCGACTCATATGCTTTTCGCAATAAATCTATTACACGGAATTCATTAGGCCCCGGTAGCGGCTCTATCAATACCTGAATGATTCCATTGCAACCTAAACCCATTCCAAACTTTGCATCATCTTCATCTGTGGTATCATAGGTTACCAACATTGTTTTAGAAGAATGAATTGCAAGGAGAGCTTTGTGTAAAGCGTCACCTTCCAGGCATCCACCACTGATTGAGCCTGTAAATTCACCGTCTTCAGTTATAAGCATTCTCGCGCCAGGCCTGCGGTATGAAGAGCCGTCTACGTGCACTACAGTAGCCAGTGCAACTTTTTTGCCTGCTTCTGTCGCTTTATCAAATGCTTTTAGTATTGACTCTATTTCTGTCATCCTCAATTTTCCGAGTAGAGTTACAAAATGTACAACATAAAATGCGAACAAATCAAACAACCGCTAAACAGTAGCCAAACTAAATGGTAGTTTTCTTATTCGCTTCCCTGTTAAGTCATAAACAGCATTGGTCAGCGCCGGAGCGAAAGCGGGCAAACCCGGTTCGCCAACCCCGCCTGCATCCGCATCATTTTCCATGATATGTACTTCAATAGGTGGTATGTCATTTATCCGTGGCATTCTGTAATTATAAAAATTCCTTTGTTCGGTCATTCCATCTTTGAATGTGATCTCATGTATGGTGGCTGCACCCAATGCCATTACAATACTTCCTTCCACCTGCGCTTTAATAGTATCAGGATTTACATACCATCCACAATCTACCACGGCCCAAACTTTATCAATTTTAATCTTTCCATCTTTTTGTTTCGACACTTTTACGACCTGTCCTACCGGAGTTCCAAAGCATTCTGTAATTGCAACACCGAAGCCTTCATTTTTCTTCCTGTTTTTCCAACCAGATACTTCCTCCAGTTTGTCTATTTGGCGATGTAATCGTTCGTCTTTCAGATATTCCCTTCTTAACTCAAGTGGATCTTTACCGGCTGCAATTGCTAACTCATCCATAAAACTTTCATATGCAAATCCATTAGTGGAGGCATAAACCGAACGCCACCACATCGTAGGAATAGGAGTTTCGAAAGGAACATCCGCAACGCTTATGTTCTTCATGGAATCAAAATAAGGCTTTAGAAATCCTTCCGTTGCGCTACGGTTGGCTATATCCTTTTTTCCTCCCATCCAATGGCCGTTGTTTTGTCCGGCCATCCTTACCTTGAAGGCACTGATCTCACCATTTGCAACAACACCCTCACATCGATAGGATATACCCGGACGGTAAGGCCCCTGTGTTGCATCATCTTCTCTCGTCCACACTACTTGTACCGGCGCACCTATCTCTTTTGAAATAACCGAAGCCTCGTGCGGATAATCCATAAACGCTTTTCTTCCGAATCCTCCGCCAAGAAACGTCAGGTTCACAATCACATTTTCCCTGGGCAAATTCATTTCCTTGCTTATATAATCCTGAACCCAGTCGGGTGCTTGTATTGGTCCCCAGATCTCCAGTTTATCACCTTGCCAATGAGCCACGCAATTCAATGGCTCCATACAACTGTGAGATTGATAGGGTGTCTGATAAACTACATCAATCTTCTTTGCTGCTTGTTGTATTATACTGTCAGGATCACCGACCTTGCGAAAAGAAAGTCCTTCTTTTGTTTTCAAGTCTTCTTGCTGACGTTTATAGATCTCATCTGTACTTAAATGTTCAAAGCCGCTATCATCCCACTCGATCTTCAATGCTTTCTTTCCTTGTATAGCAGCCCACGTATTATCTGCTACGACAGCAACACCTTCCCGATAGGTACTGAAAACTCCCATTCTTACCTTGAAAACTTTTTTAACACCAGGTATCTTTAACGCAGCCGAATCATCAAAACTCTTTACAACTCCACGTAACCGCGGATTACGTTCAACAGCAGCATACAGCATATTCGGAACTCTTTTATCTAAACCGAATATAGCTGTACCATTTGTTTTTAATGGCGTATCCTGCCTATGCAGAGGCTTACCGATTATTTTGTATTCAGAACGGGCTTTGAGCTTAATATTCTTTGGCGCTTCCAATTTTGAGGCATCAACAACAAGTTCTCCGTAATGGAATTTTTTTCCTGATGGTTTATGGATTACATGTCCTGCTTCAGCATAGCATTCTTCATTTGCAACATTCCATTTCTTAGCTGCAGCTTCGATCAACATTTCCCGGGCAGTAGCTCCTAGCTTCAATAAATTTTTATAAGAACCACGAACACTGGAACTGCCGCCGGTTACCTGGTTCCCATATTTCTTATTATCACCTTTTGCAAAAATGATATTGACTTCATTTAAATTCACTTCAAGTTCTTCCGCTATGATTTGTGGCAATGATTGATACACACCCTGCCCCATTTCTGCCCTGTGACTCAAAAGGGTGACCTTACCTGAAGTATCAATAAGTATCCATGCGTTAAGTTCAATCTCTGTGGTTTCAGGTTGTGCAGCATTTAAAATTTTTGCTTCCCTTGCACTTGCAGGAAAATAGCAACCTAAAAAGAGAGCTGCCCCTGTTAAGCCAGTTGATTTGAGAAATTTTCTTCTGGATAAAGTATTTGTATCCATGATTGTGAATATTTAAAAGTTCATTCAGGGCCTCGCCTTTACTTTTGATGGTTTTGGGGCATAAGCTCCGTTTTCAATCCATGTGGTCCAGGCTTTTTTAAATGCCTCGTGACTCATCGGTGGAAGCGCACGGCCATCCCCCGGATTCCAGGCAGCGAGCACTAATGCATCCGTTGCATGTGCAATTAACTGTTCCTTACCCTTATGACCGTTTTGTTTCGGATCCATTAACTGTTTGGCTAATTGATGAGGTGTTCTACCCTGAAAAACCAATTTCATATTAGCGGGAGGCAAATGCCAGTTCGGATTACCGGGAGGTGTATTTAATCCCGGCGTATTAGCAGGCTGATGACAGTTGGCACACTTCATTGCATAAACTCCTTTCCCATCTACACCCCTCCTGGGAAACATGGTATGCAAGTGGCTATCGTCTCCCTGAAGTGGCACATCTCCTGATGGATGACAATTCACACAACGGGGACTCATGAGAACTTTGTAAACATCCATAAAGGCTTTAACTGATTTAATGCTATCCCGGTTACTGTTTTCAAATTGAATATTGCTTTTCGTAACTCCTTTTTTATTCTTAATTCCAAAACTCATGATTCCAATTGCTGAAAGAATAACAGCCAATACCGAAATTGTTTTTACAGGTAGAAAATAGCGTCCTGCAGTCTCTGAGTTTCGTTTCATATTATGGAATGAGTTTAAAAGTGTCAATTTTTATTCTTGATTCCTTTCCGCTGCATTTCTGCTGCTAAATGAATAGCCTGCCGAATACGAGGATAGGTACCACAGCGGCAGATATTACCGGCCATTGCCGCGTCAATATCATCGTCGGTGGGATTCGGATTCTCTCTTAGCAGAACCGCTGCTGACATAAGTTGGCCTGAATGACAATATCCACATTGCGGTACACTGATTTCATTCCAGGCTGTTTGTAACGGATGGTCATTATTTTGTGACAATCCTTCAATTGTCACTATCGCCTGCCCTTCGGCACGGCTAACTTTCGTCACACATGATCGCGCAGCTTCACCGTTCATATGAACAACACATGCGCCACATTGTGCAACTCCACATCCATACTTAGTCCCGGTAAGACCGACAATATCTCTTATCACCCACAATAATGGCATATCAGGGCTTACATCAACCTGGTAAGTTTTCTGATTAATATTTAATGAAATCATACTCTAAATAATTGCTGAGTAATAAATGTTTTTTTTGTTTAATCGCGTTGGTCTTTTATTAAATCCTGACCAGTAACTCGTACAAAAATATTTTACCTACAATTTTTGCTTATATAAATTTCCAACACTTATTTACGAATATCAAATAAATCATTTTTTTCGGTTTTCAAACATTTTAGTCCACAAAAACCGGGCAGTATTCTTTAAATGTTATTCAAATCAAAAGGCATCTTACGAATTCTCTTGTGTGTAGCTGTAAAAATTGCGTTGGCTAATGCGGGAGCAAACGCCGGTACTCCGGATTTTACTTCAAGCCGTTGTACTCTTCGTCTGTTACTCTTTGCAGCCATGTTACGTCTCCCTTCTCTATGTCAGGCGCAACAACAAGATGGGCAAACTCGCTGTCAGGCGATGCACCGTGCCAATGTTGTACTCCGGGAGAGCATTTAATGATATCTCCTTTGCGTATTATCTGTCTAGGTTTCCCCTTTTCATGATAATAACCTACGCCTTCCGTAACAATCAAAATTTGCCCGCCGGGATGTGTATGCCAGTTGGTTCTTACCCCAGGTTGAAACGTTACAAGCGCTACAATGCAGTCCAACGAATCGCTGGGGGAAATAAACCTGTTAAGCCATACTGCTCCATTGAAATTATTACTGGACGCGACTTTTTCACCGCGTGGGAAAATGGAGTTTACTATTGCAGTCGTATCTATCGGTTTTTGTGCTTTTGCATTTACGTTGAATAAGATGAAACTTATAAAATGAAGCACTAACTGTTTGATAATTTTTTCACAAAAGCATATATCAAAATTCCCTGACAATCTGCGTCTAAATCTTCCTTTTATTGTATTCACGATAATTTATTTTTACTATGAATAAAGTAGGAGAAACAACGAGAGATAAAAAAAACTAAAACCAAACAATCATTTACGAAATTCAAATATTTCTGAATTTTAGCGGACTCAGCTGCACATGCTTTTTAAAGAAGTTGTTGAAATGCGTTACCTCAGTAAAACCCAATGCGTAGGCAATTTCAGATACATTCCACGCGCTATGCTTTAACAGGATCTTTGATTCGCGTAATATGCGCTCAGCAATAATTTGTGATGTGGTCTTCTCTGTGGTTTCTTTTATTGCCCTATTCAAATGGTTTACGTGAACATTCAACTGGTTTGCGAAATGGGATGCAGAACGCAGGTTCAATGTTTGGTGTATTTCATCAATAGGAAACTGGCGTTCCAGCAGTTCTAAAAACAATGTGGAAATTCTTTGGGATGCATTAATCGGCTGCTTTTCAAATTTTGCAGACGGCAATTTCATTGCGAAATGCAACAATTCAAAAACAAAATTGCGCAACACATCGTATTTGTGTATGTAATCAGAATCAATTTCTTCAAACATACGTTTATATATTTCGGTTATCTTGTTCACTTGTTCATCCGTCAACTCAAATGCATGTGTACCGCCGGGTTGAAAAACGGCGTATTGATCTAAGTTTCCGAATTGATGAAAAAAAGCCGGAGTAAACAGGCAAAAAAGCCACTTACAATTCTATCAGTAAATTCACAGCTATAAGGTATCTGCGGATCGGAGAACACTAATGCCTGCTTTTGTATTTCAACAGCTTCATCCGCATAGTGCATCCTGTAGGTACCTATTACCAGCATAATTTTAAAATAATCTCTCCTGCTATATGGAACAGGCTTAGCGTTATTACCTACAAAAGGATCCAGCTTAAACACATTGAAATGCGCAATTTCTTTACGAATATCCTCAGGCACCTTTCCGAATTTCCGTGTGTAGAATTCTTCTATGGTTTCAACCTTTCGCATCTCCCACAAACTTACTGATTTCAGATGTTTGTTATGGTTTGGCATCTTTTTCTTTCATCAGCGATGTTTAAGGTTTTCAGTTGCAAAACAACATGACTTCATAACATTTTTATAACGAACTTCAAAGCAATAGATACGATTTTCAAATAATCTTGTGGCGCCGAGTTCGCAATAAAGAGAAGATGATTTTTAGCTAAGGTGAATTTTTAATTGGCTACAGGTAGAGTAAATGTGAAGGTTGAACCCTCGCTTTTTTTGCTTTTGACATTGATGGTACCATGATGTCGCTGAATGATCTCGCTGGCAATAAAAAGGCCGATACCAAAACCAGGATAGGTTTGCTCACTTTTTCCTTCTACCCGGTAAAAACGTTCAAATATTTTTTCCTGGTGCTCTTCTCCAATTCCTATTCCATGATCTGTAACACTCACGGATACACAATTCCTGGCGGGCTGATAAATATCTACTTCGATGGAATTTCGTTTGGGCGAATACTTAATTGCATTAGCCAGGAGGTTGAGCATCACCTGTCCTATGCGATCCCTGTCGCCGACTACCCTGTACTCTGAACTATTTTTAATGACAATGTGATGTTTTGTCGTTTGCTGAGCATCCTGAACAGTTTCTGTTACCAGGCTGTTCAGGTCAAAGTTTTGCATATTCAGTTCCAGCTTCTCCGAATCAATTCTTGAAAGATCCAATAATTCAGACATGAGCCTGTTCAACTTCACGATTTGCTTGTCAATAGTACTTAATGAAGTTTGTACAGCCTGTGATGAGAATTGAACGTTATTTTCATTATGATCTTTATACATGCTTAATAATAACTGGACATAGCCCTTGATAGAGGTAACAGGAGTTTTTAATTCATGGCTTGCCATTTTAATAAAATTATTCCGTCTCTGCTCGTGTATTTTCATTTCATGAATGTCAACGCAGGTGCCGATATATCCTTCAAATTTCCCTTCTGCAGAATATCGCGGCGCGCCCGTTTCACTCAACCACCTGTATGCGCCATCTGCCCTTTTAAACCTGTATTCGATAGAATATTGTTCGCGGGAATTGAAAGCATCTTCAAAGACCTCAGAACACCGTGAATAATCGTCAGGATGCAGGCCCTCTATCCACCCGTACCCCATTTCCTGTTCTTTTGATCGGCCGGTAAATTTCAACCAGCCCTTGTTCACAAAGCTGCATTGCTTTTTCTCGTCCGTCATCCATATCATCACCGGCGCATTATCTGCCACTTGCCTGAACTGCTCCTTGCTTTTTTCAATTTCCCTGGTGAATCGCCGCAGGTTTTCTTTCATCCTGATAATGGCATTGCCCAGTACATCATCTTCGTTGCGGGGATTAAAAGGCACATTGAAGTTTCCTTTGCCAATAGCGTCGGCGGCATCCGCAAGTTGCTTATTGATAGTCGCGATCTTGGAAATGGATTCAGACAAACTGCCTATCACATCCCGGGAAACTTTTTTTATTTCGATGTCGGTTGAACCCGCAGAAATTTTTTGCGCCGCCTCATTCAGCTTTCCAAGCATTTGAGTAATAATATGAGTTGTATAAACCATGATGGCAATTACAAAAGCCAGCGCTGCTATAAGTAGAACGAGTGTAAGATTTCTCCCGAACAATTCATTTTTATATGCTTCATCCATTCTCAACTTCACGTGGCGCATCAGGTCCTGCTGAAAATCTTTTATTTGGTCAGTTCCCTCACCCGAAATTCTCCACCACTCCTCGGCATCGTATAAACTATCGAATGCGAATTTCTGAAAGACTCTGCTCACATAATCGAGCGTTGGTTTTAATGCCGTTGTATTTCGGATCCTTTTATATTGTTCCAATGAGGAAGGAGATGCTTTTGCCAGAAATTCCGCTTCATAACTTTTGTAGATTTCATTTACACCGGTGAGGCCATATAGGGTACCAATCATGTTTTGTTTTGTGAACAATACATTGTAGAAGTTGGCCCGGATTATGCCCAGGTAAGTCGCCATCTCAGACAAAATTTTCTGCGTGATCAGATCGTTAAATACGGGTCTTAAATAACTGTTACTCCCAACGGGAATGATCATGTTCAATGTATTCAGCCTGAAAATAGTGGTGGTGTAGTAATTCATGGCAAAGTCCGCTGAAGCGCCTGTATCTACTACTTTGCGAACATTTTCAAGATTTTTGAGAAAAGTGTAATCTTTGAAATCTTTTAATGTTGAATCATTTCTTTCTTCAAGTTTTTTTATTGCCCTATCTGTAACCGGCCGTTGCGCCTCGAGTTGTGCGCGGGAATCAATATCCTTTTTTAATCCGTACGAGAAACTATGCCTGCGTTCAAGCTGAAGAGCGTTGATAAGATCTGAAATATCTGCGGACACAATTATACGATTAATGTACCCGGCCAACAGGTCTACTTTTTTTGATTTCTCGCTATATAATTCAAAAGAAAGATAAGTGATCAGGGCAAGAGGAATTAAAATCAGCAGCAGCAACTTTGTAGGCAAAGAGAGTTTTTTGAAAAAATCAGTCATGACGATCAGTGGCTTTAATGGTCAGAGGTTATTGTTGCTTTTATCATGCAAAACGTTTATGAATGAGACGATCAATTTTGGAAAGTATATCGTTCATATCAAAAGGTTTTGAAATAAACTCGTCTGCGCCCGCCTGTAGGCAAATTTCCTTTGCGTTCGGGTGGGCAGAGATCATGATCACCGGTATGTGCGAGGTGGATTTATTTTTTTTCAGATCAATACACAGGTCGGTTCCATTTACGCCCGATAAAAGCATGTCCATGATTACCAGGTCAACACCGCCGCTGTTCAGTGTTTGCTGGGCCAATTCGGCACGATCAGAAACAGTTACGGAGTAACCTTTATATTCAAGCATCATTTTGATCATTGTTCCAATATCAGGATCATCATCCAAAACCAATATCCTCGTGTTATTATTCATGCTTTATTTTTTTTCCGAGGGGCAATGTAAAAGTAAACAGAGAACCTTTTCTTTTTTCGCTGGCCACATATATCGAGCCGCCATGGCGCTGGATAATTTCTTTGGCAATAAACAGACCGATGCCAAAACCCGGGTAAGTTTGCTCTTCCTGGCCCTCGGCCCTGAAAAAACGCTCAAATATCCGCTCATGAAATTTCTTATCGATGCCGATACCATAATCTCTTACTTGAACCGCCACCCGGTCGGTGTCGTGCCGCTCAATCGTTATATCTATTTTATCTGCGCCCGGCGAATATTTGATGGCATTCGTGAGGAGGTTGATTATTACCTGGCCAAGACGATCCTTGTCGCCATAAACTTTGCATGTCAGGTCATGATACAAGTTGATCTGTTGCTTCGGGTTTGTGTAAGCAACGTCTTGCACCACATCAATTGCCAGTTCGTTAATGCTAAATTCCTCCCTGTTGAGCTCGAGCTGGCCCGATTCAATTCTTGACAGATCAAGCAGCTCAGTCAGGAGCCTGGTTAGTCGATTGAGTTGCTTTTCGATGCTCACCAGCGAAGAACGAAGGAGCAAGGGCGACAGCTTTTTCTCCTGTCCATCGTTTTCTTTCAGGATGGTTAAAAGCAATTGCACATAACCTTTAGTGGATGTAACCGGTGTCTTCAATTCATGGCTTGCCATTTTAATGAAATCGCTCTTCAGTTTATCGGCTTCAATGGCTTTCCGCAATTCCTCCGTTTGCCTGATTCCTTCTGTTATATCGTGACTGATGATCATGACCGCGTACACTCCCGTTGAATCTGATAATGGCACATAGTTGTACTCATAGTAATTCTCTGATATGGTCGATTTTACTTTGTCCCGGATAATAATTTCGCCTTGGAAGGCTCGTGCCAGGTCATCGTATGCCAAGGTGCCTTTTATGGAGGGATTTATGTCCGTTATCTTTTTGCCGATCGCATCGTGTGGGTAATACGCCCTCATAACTGACTCGGCTTTTTTATTGATCTTGATGAACCGCAATTCCCGGTCTACAACGGTGATCAGGTCCAGGGAGGAATTGATCAGCTTCTCGACAAATTGATTCCGCTGCTCCAACTTTTCATTCGCCTCGATGATTTTTTCTTCTGATCTTTTCTGTTCAGTTATGTCTTGTACCGTTCCAACGATCCTCGAAATTTGTCCTTTGTTGTCCAAAATAATTTTCCCGGTTCCCCGTAGAAATTTTCCGGATCCATCTGGTAACCGAATTTGAAAATCAATGGGTGGATTGGTAAATATGGTTTCACCGGTTTCTTTAAATGATCTGACGGCTGCCACAATATGCTCCTGCATTCTTCGTCGGGTGGCCACAGCTTCATCGGGTAACATTCGCTCCACCGCTTTTTCAAATGTTAGCGGGAATCTTTCGCTTCCGTAGCCATAGATGCCATACATTTCCTCAGACCAAAATACCTCGTTCGTTTCGGGATTCCATTCCCAGTTAGCTAATTGGGCAATTTGCTGCGCCTCACTCAACTGCCGGTTTTTTTCAGTCAGTTCTTCTGTTCTTTGGTTTACCTGCTCCTCAAGATTGATCGACAGTTGCCTGTATTTTTCTTCACTTCTTCTCAACTCGTCTTCCGCCTCTTTGAGCTTTGAAATATCCTGCATAAATGCAATGCCATTTTCTTGCGAGCCTGTAAGCATGGCATATCCTACCAGTGTGGAGATCCGTTGACCATTTTTATGAATGTATTGCATTTCATACGGCGCGATCGTAGCTCCCGCAACGGCCTGCCTCACTTTTTGTTCATGTAATTCTGCGTCCTCGGGTAAAGTAAATTTTCTCCAGTTCAATTTGCCCTGCCTCATTTCCTCCCTCGAATAGCCCACGAGATTAAGGAAGGAGTCGTTGGCATCATACACTTCACCGCCCACCTTCCAAAAAGCTACAGCAAGCACATTCGAATCAAAAAGGAAACGGAATCGCTGTTCACTTTGACGTACGGCCTGTTCCGCTTTTTTCTGTGTGGTGATGTTTGTTGAAACCGCCAACACCATGGACAGCTTGCCATCCGCCTCAAAAAGGGGAGATGCTTTTGCCAGCACCCAATAGGACGTTTGCTCCTTCTTATCCCTAACTTCCAGAACAGTCTCATGACGCTGGCCGTCTTGCAGGGCGAGGGAAGGCGGGGTTTTGTCTATGGTGACTGGATTGCCTTGCTCGTCATACATTTCATACCTGTCAACGATCCTCGCCGCTACTAGTTTCGGGTCCTTAACTCTCATCATTTCCTGCGCAGAAGCGTAACCACTCATGACCGCGGCGGAGTCATTGACAAAAAGTATTTCCCGATTCTTGCTAATGAGAAAAATACCGGCGGGAATGTTTTCAAAGGATTGTTCCAATTGCTCCTTGGCAGATTTCATTTGCCGCTCACTTTCCCTGATCTTCTGTTCCGCCAGTTTTTGCGGCGTAATGTCAGTAGCGGTTGTTAGCACAAAGCCAAGTGAGCCATCATCGTTGTAAACTGGCGTAGAATTGGAAATGATCCAAAATGATTGGTTAGTTTTTTTGTTGACGAACTGAGTTACCGTTTCCGCTTTTTTTCCCGTGGTAATAGCCTGGTAAACGGAGCCTTTTTCCTGCGACACCACCTGGCCTGCTTCATCGCTGATGATAAATGTTTTGTTTACGTGATCTTTCAATTGCTGCATATCCGGTTCCGCCATCACTTCTTCTACAGAATTATATCCCATCAATTCAGCTCCTTTTTTGTTCACGTATTCCAACTTGCCATTTCCATTAAACTGGTAAATGCCGCCCGGAATATTTCTAAAAGTGATCTCCAGTTGCTCCTTTATGGATTGCAGTTGCTTACTTCCTTCTTCAATTTTTTTTCTTGCCAACACCTGCGCCGTAATATCGTCCCCGGTTATAATGATGCCCGTTATCTTTCCGTGTTCATCCCTTAACGGCTCATACAAAAATTTGGCAAAGATGTCAACCTTCTCTCCATTTCGCCAGTAGGTTACTGCTTCCTCTTCGGCTAAATATCTTTCACCCGTGGTGTAGACTTGCTGTAATAATCTGTAAAGTGTGTCTTTTATTTCTGGCACTACGTCCAGAGCCCGGCGACCGATTACCTCGTGTGCAGGCCGGCCCATGATTTCCAGTGATCGCTTGTTGGCCAGCTCGTAAATAAAATCAGGTCCGCGCACAATTTGGATGGCAAACGGGGCTTGCATGAACAGATTTTTTATCAGCTGTTCCGCATAGCTCGAAGAAACATTTTGTTTTGTTGGAGGTATGGCAGTCAAGTCTTGCATATTGTATGGTTATTAAAAAGAAAGCTTACTGCAGCGGTAGGGTCAATGTGAATTCTGCGCCTTTGCCTTTCTCGCTCCTTACTGCAATAGTTCCATGGTGTCGATGAATGATCTCACTGGCTATGAACAAGCCAATGCCAAAGCCCGGAAATGTTTGTTCACTTTTTCCCTCCACCCGATAAAAGCGTTCGAATATCCTTTGGTGATCTTTTTTGGGTATGCCAATGCCATAGTCCTTTACCCGAACAGTAGCAAATTTGTCATTGCCCTTAACGAATACTTCCACTTTGTCGGCATCAGGAGAGTATTTTATGGCGTTGGTCAAAAAATTCATTAGTACCTGGGCAATTCGGTCTTTGTCGGCAAATATCTTTCCCTCAAACTCGTTGTGTATTATGATCGCATGTTTTGATGTGGTATGCCGCACATCCTGAACTGTTTCCTCCACCATGTCGGCCAGGTCAAATTCGGTTTTATGTAATTCCAGTTTACCCGATTCAATTTTCGAAAGATCGAGAAGTTCCGACACCAGCCTTGTGAGCTTGGTGACTTGTTTTGAAATAGTATTCAGTGACGACTTGACCGTGGGCTTTGACAAATGCAATTGTTGTTCGTCGCTTTCATTATAAATATTGAGCAGTAATTGCACATATCCATTGATAGAAGTGATGGGCGTCTTTAATTCATGACTTGCCATTTTTATAAAATCATCCTTGCGTTGCTCCAGTTTTTTTATGTCAGTAATGTCGGTTACAGATCCCGCGTAGCCGGAGAAGACGCCCGTGAAATCATAAAAAGGATATCCCTCGGTTAGTCCCCAGCGGATCTCTCCGTCGCCTCTGGCAAATCTAAACTCCGCATTAAAATATTTTCTTTGTTCAAAGCATTCACGGAATTTTTTCACGACGAGCTTTTTGTCCTCTTCGAGGACTGATTCCACCCAACCACGATTGATGACTTCGTTGAAATTTTTCCCTGTCCATTTTAACCATGTATCGCTTACAAATACATTTTCTTCTTTTTCATTCGTCATCCACAAAGCCGCAGGCGAAGCGTTTGAAATGGTTTTAAATAAGAGCTCACTTTCCTGGATCTTTTCCCTGAATCTTTTTTGATCATCGATATCAATGCAGGCGCTTATGAAGCCGAGGAAATCGCCTTCAGAGGAGAATCTTGGAACAGAATTGTCGGATATCCACCGGTATTCACCATCATACCGTCGCAACCGGTATTCTGTATAGAACCCCTTTTGTTCTTTGAATGACGCGTTGTACGTGTCAATGCATTTCTGAACGTCGTCAGGATGCACATTATCAAGCCAGCCTTCGTTACTTTCCTGGTCCAGCGTTCTGCCGGTAAATTGTAGCCAGGTCTTGTTAAAATAATCATCAAACTTGTCGGTACCTGACATCCAGATCATGGAGGGAACATTATCAGCCATCGTTTCAAACAGCTCCACGCTTTCTTTTAATTCTTCTTCCTTTGTTTTTTCTTCCGTGACGTCCAGCATAGTTCCTATAAGCCTTTCAGGGAAAAAATTAGAGTTAAAGAAAACTTTTCCCTGCGCGTGGACCCATCGCATCTCTTTATCCTTGTATCGGCGAATGCGTAGAAGCATGTCAAAGGTTCCGTTGCCAGCGGGATTGATCGCCGCTTTAACTTCGTCCACAAAATAATCTTTGTCCTCTTCGAATATATGCTCAAAAACCATTTCGAAGTCAGGATCTACGTCTCCAGGCAGCCCGCATATTTTTCTGCTTTCCGGTGAACAGTATAATTTAAAATCCCGGGGGTTATATTCCCAGGTGCCTAAATTAGTTGTCTCCACTGCCATTCTGAAACGCTCCTGATTTTCGTGTATCAGGCTTTCTGCTTCTTTTTGAGCGGTGATGTTCCTGGCGATCTTCGATACCCCGATGACTTTGCCACTTAAGTTTTTTATAGGTGAAATGGTTAAAGATATATCCAGCAGCTTGCCGTCTTTGGCGACCCGCTTTGTTTCAAAGTGGTCTAGTCTTTCACCTCTCCTGAGCCTGTCGAGAATCTCGGGCTCTTCATTAAGGCGGTCTGGCGGCATTAACAAGGTGATCGGTTGTCCGATCATTTCTTCCTCCATGTAGCCAAATAATCTTTGAGCCGCAGGATTCCAGCTTGTAATGATCCCGTCTAATGTCTTGCTTATAATGGCATCGTCTGAAGATTGAACAATAGTTGCCAACCTTGCATTGATCTCTTCAACCTTTTTTCTTTCCGTGATATCACGCGCAATTTTGGAGGCCCCGATAATGTTTCCATTTGAATCCTTGATCGGTGAGATCGTGAGGGAAAGATCAAGGGTCCTTCCATCTTTGGCAATTCTCTTCGTTTCAAAATGCTCAACTTTTTCACCCCTTCGAAGCCTGTTAAGAATTTCTGGTTCTTCGTCTATGCGATCAGCTGGGATTAAGCGGGTGATCGGCTGGCCAAGCATTTCCTCTTCAGTATACCCAAATAATTTCTCGGCACCCTGGTTCCAGCTCGTGATAATTCCCTTAAGTGTCTTCCCAATGATAGCGTCACCAGAAGATTGGACAATGGCAGCCAGCTTTGCGCATTCCAACTCCGCTAATTTGGCGTCGGTCACATCGACAAACATATTGAAGGCGCCCGTCACCTCTCCCTTCGAATTAAAAATGGGTTCGGGATACGGAATAAAATGTCTTCTGCTCCCATCAGGTCTTTCAATTATGAAAGATGAAGTGGCCGCTGCTCTGCGTTTTTCCCGTAAGGCAACAGCCATGGGGCATTTATCCAATGGCACTTCTGTAACGCCATCCGATTCATAGATTTTCCATGAGCCACACCACATGTCCCTTCCGATTTCCGGATGCCTTCCCCACAGTTCGGCCGCTGCGTCGTTGTACATTGTTATGTAACCATCTTTATCCGTTGTGTAGACAGCCGCCGGTAAATGATCAATAAGATGACGGTAACGTTGTTCACTATCCTGCAGTTCTTCTTTAGCTTTTTGTTTTTCGGTAATATCATGGAGTACTGCCAAAAATCCCAGCACATTCCCTTCTTTGTCGAATTGCGGTGTGCAATGTGCTTCGATCTTCAGATAATTATTTTTATGAGGAAGTTCAATTTCATAATCTACTGTCTCCCCTGCCAATGCTGTTGCGATATTATCTTTTACCGAGTGATAGATATTATCGCCTAGAAACTCATTTGGTGTCTTTCCAATAATATGGGTGCACTCCGTATTGTACAATTCTGAATAAGCTCTGTTGACATATTCGTATCGCCCATTTTTATTTATGTACGCAGCGGGAAAGGAAAGCAGCTCCATCAATACAAAATCGTTTTCATGATGCAATGAGTTTCCGTCTTCCTTTGTATTGACCCCGGCCTTCGGATCTGGGAACTTTGTTTTCCGTAAAACACTCATGGGACTAACGTTTTTCACAATTAAAACGAGACTTGCTCTGAATGCCTGGTATCGATAAAAATCAACATAGCAAATTAAAAATTTGGGAGGGAAAAAATGTTATTCCTCCCCTCATTATGAGGCATCTTTTCATCTTTTTGACAAACAATTTTTTTCATAATTCCAAAAAGAGGTTGCAGTGTTGACATAAGACTTCATTATGGGCAAAATTTTTCCCACAACACAATTTGCCTCCGGCAAACCTTGACTAAGGTTGGCAAAAAATTGGTTTCGTATGGCGATCCCGCTGTTTTTTTGGGAAATGATCGTGAGGGATCATATCAAATAAAGCATGAAGTATGCCATTCAGATCTTCGCTAAACACAGCTTCGTTGAATAGTGTACGTAATTGTTTGGAACGATCAAGCCAGTTCATCCCAGATTTCTACATTAGCACGATATTTTGATAAAAGCCATCATGGACACGGTTGCCGAGTTTAAAATATCAAAAAGAAAATTAAAAGGACTCTTGCAGGATGCGGAGAAAAGTGCTGCAGTAATACATCTTGTGTATGTTTCCGATAAAGATCCCGGCATTGAAAGAGTAAAGCGTGGGAAAAATTTTGTTTATATCAAAAACGGAGAAAAAGTCACTGATAAAAAAGAACTTTCAAGGATTAAACAATTGGTTATTCCTCCAGCCTGGGAAAAGGTATGGATATGTAGTTTAACAAATGGTCATTTGCAGGCTACTGGCATTGACGCAAAAGGAAGAAAGCAATACCTCTATCATCGTGCATGGTCCGATTTCAGAAATCAAACAAAATTTTACCAGCTACTTGCATTTGGAAAAAAACTGCCCTCAATACGTGAGCAGCTGGAGAAAGATCTTGCAAAACCGGGACTGCCATTGATAAAACTGTTGGCCGCCGTGGTGATGATCATGCAACAAACTAGCATCCGCGTCGGCAACAGCATGTACGAAAAATTATACGGGTCATTTGGATTGACGACTTTGAAGGATAAACATGTAAAAGTTAATGGCAATTCGGTAAAATTTTGTTTCAAAGGAAAAAAAGGAGTCTATCATGAAGTTGACCTCAAGAGCGCAAGGCTGGCCAGGATAATAAAGCAATGTAAAGACATTCCTGGTAAAGAGCTCTTTCAATATTATGACGTGGAAGGTGAAAAAAGGTCTCTAGACTCAGGCATGGTGAACGAGTACATAAGGAACATCTGCTGCGATAATTTTACGACTAAAGATTTCAGAACCTGGACGGGTACTGTGTACACTATTGAAGCATTAAAGGAATTAGGTTGTTGTGAAACAGATGCTGAAGCGAAAAAGAAGATCATGCAAGCCCTGGACATAGTTGCGAAACGATTGGGAAATACAAGGACCGTTTGCAAAAAATATTATGTGCATCCGGTGATCCTGGAGATGTTCACCAACAAGCAATTGGACGCGCTTTTCCAAAATGAAAAAGATAAAAACTTCGAAAAACTGTCTGAGGCAGAAAATATTCTTATGAAAATACTCGAATCAGAATAAAAAATCCCGCTATTGGCGGGATAGGGAGAATTTTCTCATGTGAACGGTCAACTGGATCGGCAAGCGACCATATAATCGACCTGCCTTGTTTCCACAATGTAAGAAAAAAATATTGACTAATTTAATTCGTACTCAACAGATGGGGTAGTGGTCTTTCTTTGTTTCCTGAGCCGATGAATATTGTAAAATACAATAGTTACAGCGATCATAGCTGCTATCAACATGCACAGAATAAATTCCGGCCGGAGTGCTTTTAACCAATAAACTTCGATCAAAATAAAGCCATGGATCACGCAAATGATCCTGGAGGTTAGGCCATGACTGAAGCCCGCATTGGTCAACAAGTGATGTATGTGCGTTCTGTCTGCGTCAAAGGGCGATTGGCCTTTCCATATTCTCAACGAAAATACCCGGATAGTATCGAAAACGGGGATCAGCACCATTCCCAGGGCAAACAACGGCGCAGTTTTTAACAGGGGCTGATAGGCGATACTGTTTATCTGGATTATTCTTGTGCAAAGTAAAGCGATCACAAAACCAAGGACCAATGACCCTGTGTCACCCATAAAAATTTTTGCAGGGTTCATGTTAAAATATAAAAAGGCGAGCACACTGCCGGCGAGGGCAAATGCAATTAAAGCAAAACTTTTGTCGCCGCTTATTGTGAGAAAAATGCCGAGGGTAACCAGGCTCATAAAACTCAATCCACCCGCGAGTCCGTCGACGCCATCGATCAGGTTGAATGCATTGGTAATGCCTACAATTGCCAGGATGGTAAAAGTGTATTGTGCAGACACAGGGAGATCGTTGACACCAAACAAGCCACCAAAGCTGGTGATGCGAATTCCGGACAAAGCTACTAATGCGGCCAGGGCTATTTCAACGATCAATTTATATTTTGCAGACAGGTCTTTAATATCGTCCGTTATTCCCATTGCGAAAAGAATTGCGATGGCAAGAAAACAGGTTAATATTTCCGGACTCAGCGAAAAAGGAAACCAAAAACAAAGTGAGACCGCTGTTCCGGTCATGATCGCGATACCGCCTAGTGTTGGGGTCGGCATCGAGTGTTCCTTGCGAATACCAGGTACGTCATGTAGCCTGTACTTATTGACCAGCAATATTACGGGGGGAATACTAACCATGGCCACAACGAACGCCGTTATGAAACAAATCAATGCGTACTTGTAATCGATAAAATTTAGTTCGATTTGAAGCAGTGGAGAGATGGCTTTCATTGGTGGTCCTGGTTTTTCATTAATCCGCAAAAAGATATTGGTCTCGAAAAATAAGAAGATTTGCCAGAAATCACAATATTATTTTATTGTGCAGACAAGTAAATAAATTTATCACGCCGACACGACCAATTTTGCTATCTTGAATCGTCTATTCAAATGACTTCTTTAGAAATAACATTCTGGTTGTCCGTAGCCATATTGTTTTACTGCTACGTGGGATATGGGGTTTTATTATTTTTTTGGAACACGCTTAAACAACTTGTTTCGCCTCCTTCAGGAGATCAGGATTTTGAATTATTACCGGTAACTCTTATCGTAGCAGCATTCAATGAGGAAGCTGTTCTCGAGAGGAAAATTAATAATACCAGGGAGATCGATTACCCTGCCGATCTTTTCCAGGTTATTTTTATTACTGATGGCTCGACCGATAATTCCACAGACCTGGTCGCTCAGCATGATTTCATTACACTCCTCCATCAAACAAGAAGACAAGGAAAATCAGCCGCGATAAAAAGGGCGATGCGATTCGTCCGCACGCCGGTCGTCGTTTTCAGTGATGCCAACTGTATGTTGAATAGCGACTGCATTAAGGCCATTGTCCGTCACTACAAGAATGAAAGAGTAGGCGGAGTTGCCGGTGAAAAAAAGATATTGGTCAATGGTCACACTTCTGCTGTTGGAGAAGCGGAGGGCTTGTACTGGAAGTATGAGTCTTTTATGAAGCAACAGGATTCTAACTTTAATTCAGTTGTGGGAGCCGCAGGTGAGTTGTTTTCTATTCGCACCGAATTATTCCAACTGCCGGAAGATAATGTGATACTCGATGACTTCGCCATCTCTATGCAAGTATGCCTCGATGGCTATACGATAAAATATGAACCCGGCGCTTATGCGCTGGAATGTCCTTCTGCCTCACTTTGGGAAGAGGAAAAAAGAAAGGTTCGCATCGCGTCAGGTGCCTATCAGTCTATTGAGCAGTTAAAACATGGACTTTATGTTTTTAAATACCCCAGGTTAAGTTTTCAATACTTTTCACGCCGGCTGCTAAGGTGGGTTGCGAGTCCTGTTTTAATCGTTTTATTTTTTCTTACTAATATTTCGCTGGTGGTGCATCAGCCGGGAGCGATCTTTAATTCCCTTCTTTTTGCCCAATTTATTTTTTATTCTTTGGCAATCATCGGCCGCATTTTCTTTGCCGCTGGCTGGCGATTGGGAATTTTAAACATACCTTTTTATTTCTTGTTCATGAATCTCTGCCTTGTAAAAGGTTTTTTTAAGTACCTGCAAGGCCGTCAAACGGTGTTATGGGAAAAGTCAATGCGTGAAGCGATTAAATAAAATATTTGCCACTGACGCGAACAGCACATTACAGTCAAATCTGGGATTTCTAAATCGCAAATCGCTCTTCCACCATTACATTTGTACGAAACAATATTATTTCTTCTTCTCCCGACATATTATCGAATCCCATTGAGTATTTGAAAGGTGTTGGTCCGCAGCGGGCAGATCTTTTGAAAAAAGAACTCAACATTTTTACGTTTGGGGACCTGCTCAATCATTTTCCCTATCGGCACGTTGATAAAACAAAAGTGAATTTGATCGAGGAGATAACTTCTGCAACGGATTATATCCAGGTCGCGGGCATCTTGTCCGTTATTGAATTGGTCGGCCACAAGCACAGCAAGCGGTTGGTGGGTCAATTGGCAGACAAATCCGGTTTCCTTGAACTGGTATGGTTTGAAGGAGTCAGTTGGTTGCAAAAAAATTTAAGGCAGGGCGAGGCCTATCTTGTCTACGGAAAAGTTAGTTTCTTCCAGGGGCATCCCCAGATCGTTCACCCGGAAATGGAGCTGCTGACTGAAGAAACAATAGAAGGCAAAAACTATCTCGAGCCTGTTTATCCCAGTACCGAAAAATTAAAAGCAAAAGGATTGGGAGGAAGGCCAATTGGGAAATTGACAAAGCTTCTCTTTACTCTGCTGAGGGAAAAAGATGTTCCCGAAAACATGCCTTCAACCATTTTAAAACAGTTAAAACTTTTGCCGCGGTTTGAGGCTTACAGGCAAATTCATTTTCCGGAATCACTGGAAAATTATGAACAAGCCATACGAAGATTGAAGTTTGAAGAATTTTTTTTATCACAGCTACGATTAGGGTTGTTGCGTCAAAAACGCCATCGCTTTTCAAAAGGAATTGTATTTGATAAAGTAGGTGAGCTGTTCAATAATTTTTACGGTAATTATCTTCCTTTTGAATTAACCGGTGCGCAAAAAAGAGTTATTAAAGAAATAAGAACTGATACGGCCAGGGGTCACCAAATGAATCGTTTATTGCAAGGTGATGTGGGTAGCGGAAAAACTATTGTGGCCTTACTGACCATGCTGCTTGCTATCGATAACGGATACCAGGCGTGTATGATGGCTCCAACAGAAATATTGGCGCAGCAACATTACAACAGCATTCTTGAATTGCTGAAGGACATGCCGGTGTCAATAAGGTTGCTGACGGGTTCAACAAAAGCCGCACAGAGGAAAGAGATTATCGAAATGTTAGCGGATGAAACTCTAAAGATCCTTGTGGGCACACATGCCATCATCGAAGAGGCAGTCCAATTTAGAAATCTTGGACTCGCGATCGTTGATGAACAGCATCGTTTCGGTGTTGCCCAGCGAGCGAAACTTTGGGAGAAGGCAGAGATCCCACCGCACATACTCGTGATGACGGCAACACCTATACCCAGGACCTTAGCGATGACGGCGTATGGTGATCTTGATTATAGCATCATGGATGAAATGCCGCCGGGAAGACAACTCATCACCACAGTTCACCGTTATGAAAACAAGCGATCGCAGGTAATGGATTTTGTGAAGGCTGAGATTGCCAAGGGAAGGCAGGCCTATATTATTTTTCCATTAATCGAAGAAAGCTCAAAACTGGATTATGAGAACCTGATGAAGGGATATGAAAATGTAAAGGCATATTTTCCTGAGCCAAGATATTGGATCAGCATGGTGCATGGACGACAGAAGGCCGAGCAAAAACGAATTAATATGCATCGGTTTGTTACCGGCGATACACAAATCATGGTGTCGACAACTGTAGTTGAAGTGGGTGTAAATGTTCCTAACGCAACCGTCATGGTGGTCGAAAGTGCGGAGAGATTTGGTCTTTCGCAACTCCATCAACTACGAGGAAGAGTGGGAAGGGGACAGGAAAAAAGCTATTGCATCCTGTTATCAGCAAACGACGTTGGAAATGATGCCCGGGAGAGAATGAGTGTAATGACCTCAACGAATGACGGTTTCCTGATCGCCGAAAAAGATCTTGACCTGCGGGGACCTGGGGATATAGAGGGTACAAGACAAAGTGGTGAATTAAACTTTAAGCTGGCAAGTATAGTCAAAGACAGACCAATACTCGAAACTGCGAAAAATATAGCCATGAAAATTTTAGACGAAGATCCAGACCTTGGTTCGGCTGAAAATTTGCTCTTAAAAAATTTCCTGATGAGGCAAAAGAATGGTACGGTGTGGAGCAGAATTTCCTGATAAAGACGTCTGATCATTTCCTTTGGACAAACGGCCTTTCGTCGTCACAAAAAGGTAAAACTACTTGTCGGATTTGTTTTTAGATGGAGATTATAAAATATTTTTCGGTGATTTTAGTTAAATTGGTAAAAACTTCCTTGAACCGTACAATCTACATACTCCTTTCTTATTTCTTACTGTCAGCCACCGCTCTCAAAGCACAATACAATAATATTGAGTTCATAGAAAATAAAGGTCAGTGGGATAGTCGTATCAAGTTCTCAGGTCAGGTTGCAGCGGGTTTGTTTTACGTGGAGCAGAATGGATTCATGGTTGTACAGCACAACCCGGAAGATTGGGCAAAGGTTGGTGAGCTAACACACAGTCACGAAGCAAAAAATTTTGAACTGATAAAAGAGGGACATGTTACCATTCGCTCTCACGCCTACAATGTTGAATTTTTGAATGGCAATCCAAATTCTGAATTGATTCCTGATAAGCCTTTACCGGGATACAATAATTACTTCCTCGGCAATGATCCTTCCAAATGGGCTTCTGATTGTAAGGTGTACCAGGGCATTACTGTAAAAAATATATATCCTAATGTTGATGTTCGCTATTATTCTGATAAGAGTGCAGTGAAATATGACCTGATCATAAAACCGGGCGCCGATATTTCACGCATCGCGTTAAAATATCGGGGAGCAGATAAACTGGAATTAAGAAACAAGGAACTCACCATTAAAACATCGGCAGGTGACCTCAAAGAACTGGCTCCATACAGTTACCAATATGATGAAAGACCTGGTGCAAACAGCGCCGCACGAGAGCAGAAAAAAGAAGTGATTTGTAAATACAAGCTCAAGAATAATGTTGTAAGTTTTGATATCAAGAATTATGATCCGTCATCAACGTTGATCATCGATCCTTCACTAGTATTTTGTTCGTTCACCGGTAGCACGGCAGATAACTGGGGCTTTACGGCTACTTACGGACCCGATGGAAGTATGTATGGTGGCGGTATTGTTTTTAGCGCTGGCTTCCCCGTGTCACCAGGAGCATTCCAAACAACTTATGCGGGCGGTGATGGAAATGGCTGGGGAGCTATCGATATAGGCATTATCAAGCTTTCGCCAAATGGATCCAACCGCGTTTATGCAACTTATGTTGGTGGCGCGGGCAATGAAATGCCACAGAGTTTGATCTGTGATCCCCAGGGCGAATTGATTATTGCTGGCCGAAGCAGTTCTTCAAATTATCCGACAAAACCCTCTGGTAATTTGAGCGGTCCCGGAGGGGGCTTTGATATTATTATTACCAAATTAAATGCAGCCGGAAACGGCTTGATAGGCTCAATGAGGATTGGTGGAACCGGTCAGGATGGGGCAAATATAACGGAGTATGGTGGAGGGGCTACTTCATTGCAGCGTAATTATGGTGATGAAGCAAGAAGTGAAGTGATCCTTGACAATGCCGGTAATATTTACCTGGCGTCCTGCACCCGCTCGAATGATTTTCCGAAAGTGTCTGCTTTTCAAGCCGCAAATGCTGGCAACCAGGATGCAGTTGTTTTAAAAATATCCCCTGATGTTTCCACCCTCCTGTTTAGTTCTTATTTAGGGGGAAGCGGGGATGATGCCGCCTATGTCCTGTCGATAGATCCGACAAGTGGAAATTTATACGTAGCGGGTGGCACAGCAAGCGGTGATTTTCCCGGAAATAAAGGAGGTACCATCGGCCCGGGTTCCCACGGCGGAATTGATGGCTTCGTCGCTGTGATTTCCGGCACCAATCTTATTCGCTCCACCTATTTAGGAACCTCGGGTATTGACCAAGTGTACGGAATTCAGTTTGATAAGAATGGTTTTCCTTATGTCACGGGTCAAACTACAGGAACATGGCCATTTGTCGCGCCACCGGGAAATCCAAGCCCGTGGAATCAACCAGGCGGTAAACAGTTCATTTCAAAATTGAAATCCGATTTGTCGGCTTTTGTTTACTCGATCACTTTTGGAACAACAGCCTTGCCGAATATTTCTCCCACCGCATTCTTAGTTGACCGTTGCGAGAACGTCTATGTTTCGGGATGGGGAGGATGTTTTTGCCAGGGCTCGCCAACCTTTTGGCAATATCCCAATGCTGGCACGGCTGGCTTGCCGGTAACGGCGGATGCTGGTACTGTTGGCAAAAGTACAACTGACGGAAGAGATTTCTACTTCTTTGTCTTGAAGAAAGATGCCAAATCTCAACTATTTGGTGCTTTTTTCGGGGAAGGTAACATCAATGGCTCGGATCATGTTGATGGTGGTACGAGCCGCTTTGATCAGAACGGCGTCATCTACCAGGCCATTTGCGCTAACTGTAAGGAATTGGATGGTGGTGCCGTATTTCCGACAACACCCGGCGCCTGGTCATCAACAAATCCATCCACTTCGGGAGGAAGGTGCAACCTTGCACTTGTAAAAATTGCTTTCAACCTGGCGGGAGTAAAAGCGGGCATAGTATCAATAATAAATGGCGTACCGAGGGATTCAGCGGGTTGTGTTCCTTTAACTGTGGATTTCAAAGATACCGTTAAGAACGCCGTCAGCTATGAATGGACTTTTGGTGATGGCAGCCCCCAGGTGAAGACGACGGTTCCCAGCACGTCGCATACATTTAATTCAGTAGGATCGTATACGGTGATGCTGGTTGCCATTGATTCTACAACTTGTAACATTCGCGACACGTCCTATGTTCATATCAGGGTCGGAGATGTAAAGGCTTTGATCGCTTTTGATCCTGTGAAATTGAATCCATGTGATTCATTTAAATACAGGTTCGATAATTTATCAACTGCTCCCATTGCCTTTTCCAATAATTCCTTTACATGGGATTTTGGCGATGGTTCTCCAAGGATAAATACAGGCACCGCGAGTGTGTTTCATAGCTATACTGCTCCGGGAACTTACAATGTAAGACTCATACTGACCGATACCAGTTTTTGCAATGCACCTGATTCCGTGACCATTCAACTGAGAGTAGCGGCGTTAGTGAAAGCTCAATTTACTACGCCACCGGCAGGCTGTGTTCCTTACAACGCCGTGTTCACAAACACATCCCTGGCCGGGCAAACCTTCCAGTGGGATTTTGGTGATGGGGGAACTTCCACGGCGATCAACCCAACCCATTTATACACCGTCCCGGGAACTTACACCGTGACATTGATTGCAAACGACCCCGGCACCTGCAATCTTACAGACACAACAACATTAACAATTGTTGTTGCAGATATTCCAATAGCAGACTTTAGTTTTGCCCCGGATCCGCCCATTGAAAACACGCCAACCACATTTACCAACTTGTCTTCGCCAGACGCCATCCGGTTTATCTGGAAGTTTGGCGACGGAGATAGCCTGGGGACAACATCAAGACTTGAAGTTTCGCATCAATACAATGCCACGGGAACTTTCAACGCCTGTCTTGTTGCCTTCAATGTAGCGGGGTGCCCCGACACAGTGTGCAAACCAGTTAGTGCGATCGTTATACCCGCAGTAGATGTACCAAATGCATTTACTCCGCTGAGCGGTACCATGAACAGCAAGATCTTTGTGAAGGGCTTTGGGATAACTAAAATGAAATTTATTATCTGGAACAGGTGGGGACAAAAAGTTTTCGAAACAAACGATAAGAGCATTGGTTGGGATGGAAGATTTAGCGGCACCATACAGCCAATGGACGTATACGCATACACTTTGGATGTAGAATTTTTTGACGGAAAGAAAACAACTAAAAAGGGTGATATAACGTTAATCAGATAACATGCAAATCTAAAAGTGATAGTGATGAAGAGAATTTTTTATCGAAGCGTAATGTTTGCCACTTGTGCCTTGTGGTTTGTGCCTTGTGCCTTTGCACAAGATTTACATTTTTCTCAATTCATGAATTCTCCGTTGCTAACGAATCCCGCAAATACCGGGTTTATCCCACAGGCCGATTACAGGCTGGGAATGAATTATCGTAATCAATGGTCCGCAATAATGGCCGTCCCTTACAAAACTATGAGTGCTTTTGGCGATGTGCAGGTTCTTCGGAACAGGATCGAAACAGGGTGGATGGGATTAGGTGGGGTGATACTACACGACGTGGCAGGAAGCGGAAATCTTACATCAACCAAGATTTACGGCTCTGTTGCCTATCATCAAATGATCAATTCAGGAAGTTTGGTAAGCGCCGGATTTAATGTTGGTTGGGCAAATAAACAGATCAACGTCACTAACCTAAAATTTCCTGATCAATATGATGGAAAATTTTTTGACAATCATCTGCCAACAGGTGTTGCATTAGCAGAAAATAATATCAACTACCTCGATATCCAGGCCGGCGCCAATTATGCTTACTTCCCAAATGAGAAAGTATATGTTAACGCTGGTTTTTCGGCCATGCATGTTAACCGCCCAAGAGAATCTTTCTTTGACCAGGAGCCTGGTGTTGACAACCGTGTTCCTGTTCGCTTTACGGGTTTTTTAAATGGTAGTTTTAAATTGAATGATGAGTGGATCATCAATCCCAACATATATTTTTCAGAACAGGCAAAGGCATCTGAGATCGTTGGCGGAGCCAACGCTCATTATAATTTGTCGGGCGACGGAGATAAGGAATTGATCGGAGGGCTTTATTATCGGTATAAAGATGCGATCATACCAATGGTCGGGCTGGTGTATAAAGACTATACTTTTACTTTTACCTATGATGCTACTACGTCAACGCTAAAAAATTACAACAATACCCGCGGCGCTTTTGAGTTTTCGCTAATAAAGAATGGATTCTTCACTGGCCGTACGGACCGGCAATCCATGTGTCCTGATTTTAAAAATGCCTACTGATAAGTTCAACTGAAATTTTTGCTTTCTTTTAATTTTTGAAACAGCTTTTTTAATTATAAGCGAATCACCTTTGTTATATGATGAGATTGAACCGTACGCTATTGATAATTGTTGCCTGTTGTTTCCAATTCTCTTTGCTCAGGGCGCAGTACAGTAACATTGAATTTATCGAGAACAAGGGTCAATGGAGCAACAATATTAAATTTTTTGGACAGGTCAACGCAGGAGCATTTTATGTGCAAAAAGATGGTTTCATGGTAATTCAACACAGCCCCGCTGACTGGGCAAGGCTCGCTGAGGCAAGGCATGGACACGGTGTTGAAAGCGGGAAGACCATGAAAGAAACTTCGGTTACCGTTCACTCACATGCTTATAAAGTTGAATTCGTCAATGGCAAACAAAATCCCGAGATTATTGCTGATAAGCCTTTGCCAGGTTACAACAATTACTTTATTGGTAACGATCCTTCAAAATGGGCGAGTGATTGCAAAGTGTACCAGGGCATCACTGTAAAAAATATTTATCCCAATGTGGATGTGAGATATTATTCGAACAGCGGAGCGGTAAAATATGATCTTGTTGTAAAACCTGGTGGCGATATTTCCCGCATTGCTTTGAAATATCATGGAGCCGATAAGCTTGAAATAAAAAATAAGGAGTTGGTTATTGGAACATCCGTTGGCAACCTCAAAGAGCTGGATCCTTATTCATTTCAGCAAAATGAAAATGGACGAAAAGAAATAATTTGTAAATACAAGCTAAAAAACGATGTTGTAAGTTTCGATGTGAAAGACTACGATCCATCTTCTACTCTGGTCATAGATCCTTCATTGATCTTTTGTTCGTTTACCGGCAGCACGGCAGATAACTGGGGCTTTACTGCCACCTATGGTCCGGATGGTAGTATGTATGGAGGTGGAATTGTTTTTGATCCGGGCTTTCCCGTTTCACCGGGTGCCTTTCAAACAAATTTTGGAGGAGGTGTGTCAAGTGAATTTGGTCCGAATGGTTTTGACATCGGCATCATCAAACTCTCTCCCAATGGCAGCAACAGGATTTATGCAACATACATCGGAGGTTCAGGAAATGAATTCCCGCAAAGTCTTATTTGCGATCCACAAGGGGAGCTAATTATTGCGGGTCGTACCAATTCGCCTGATTATCCAACAACACCTTCGGGAAGCGGTGGGCTCATTGGACCCGGCGGCGGTTTTGATATTATTCTCACAAAACTGAATGCTGCAGGGAATGGATTGATAGGATCGAAAAGAATTGGAGGAGACAAAGATGATGGTGCAAATATTACTCCCTATGGCAATGGCGCTGCTTCGTTGCAACACAATTATGGCGATGAAGCCAGGAGCGAAGTTATTCTTGACAACGCAGGAAACGTGTATTTAGGCTCCTGTACCCAATCAAATAATTTTCCAACCGTTTCACCTTTTCAATCTTCAAATGGCGGCGCGCAGGATGGAGTTGTTTTGAAAATGTCTCCCGACCTGTCAACACTTTTATTCAGTAGTTATCTGGGAGGCGACGGCAATGATGCCGCTTATGTTTTAGATATAAATCCGGTGACAGGCAACTTATATGTGGCAGGGGGAACAGAGAGTAGCACAAATAGTTTTCCCGGCAATCATGCAGGAACGGTCGGGCCCAATTATTCCGGGGCGATCGATGGATTTGTTGCGATCATATCAGGCACTTCATTAGTACGTTCCAGTTTTTTAGGAACCACCAGCTATGACCAGGTGTACGGGATCAAGTTTGATCAAAAAGGGTTTCCGTATGTAATGGGGCAAACAACAGGCACCTGGCCCCACATCAATGCTGCTTATTTCAACAACGGAGGCAAACAATTTATTGCAAAATTGAAACCCGATCTCTCCGCGTACGTTTATTCAACCGTCTTTGGATCAGGATCCGTATTGCCGAATATTTCACCAACTGCATTCCTCGTCGATCGTTGTGAAAATGTGTATGTCTCCGGGTGGGGTGGATGTTTTTGCCAGGGATCGCCGGCTACGTTTGCCTATCCAAATGCCGGAACTGCGGGCTTGCCTGTGACGCCGAATGCGATCAAAGGCACAACTGACGGAAGAGATTTTTATTTCTTTGTTTTAAAAAAAGATGCTGGGTCACAACTCTACGGCAGTTTTTTCGGCGAAACAAATTCTTATGGCACTGACCACGTTGATGGAGGCACCAGCCGTTTCGATCAGAATGGCATTATCTACCAGGCCATATGTGCGAATTGTGGAAAGGAAGGAACATTTCCGACAACCCCGGGTGTGTGGTCGTCAACCAACCGCGCCACCGACGGTGGTGAGTGCAATCTTGCGCTGGTGAAAATTGCATTCAATCTCGCAGGGGTAAAATCCGGCGTGTTGTCAAGCATCAACGGCGTGCCTCGCGATTCTTCAGGCTGCGTTCCATTAACAGTTGATTTCAGCGACACGATCAAGAATGCGGTGACCTATGAATGGAATTTTGGGGATGGCAGCCCGCAAATCACGACGACGATTCCTTCCTCATCTCATACATTTAATTCAGTGGGCACATACAAAGTGATGCTTGTGGCCGTTGACTCCGCTACCTGTAATATTCGCGACACTTCATACGTGCATATAATCGTTAAAGACAACAAAGCCGTTCTAAATTTTACTCCTGTAAAATTGAATCCCTGCGATTCCTTCAAATACAGGTTTGACAATTTATCTACAGCAACGATTTCATTTAACAACAGCTCTTTCACGTGGGATTTTGGTGACGGCTCCCCGCGCGTTGTCAGCGGTACAGGAAGTGTTTTTCACAATTACACGGCTGCCGGAATTTATACTGTGAAGTTGGTATTAACTGATTCGGCGTTTTGTAATTCTCCCGACTCCGTCACAATTCAATTAAGAGTAGCCGCTCTTGTGAAGGCGCAATTCACTACGCCAGCTGCTGGTTGTGCGCCTTATAATGCTGTGTTCGCAAATACATCATTGGCGGGTCAAAGTTTTCAATGGGATTTTGGGGACGGTGGAACTTCAACAGCAATCAATCCAACGCATCGGTACACTGCTCCGGGTAGTTACACGGTCACGTTGATCGCAAATGATCCGGCCACCTGCAACGTTACAGATACGGCGCGAGCAACAATTATTGTCCAGGATAACCCGACCGCAGATTTTAGTTTTACTCC
>VBAQ01000152.1 GCA_005883765.1 Bacteroidota bacterium | reverse complement strand
TAAAGGGATTTGGGATAAGCAAAATGAAATTCATCATCTGGAATCGCTGGGGACAAAAAGTTTTTGAAACCAACGATAAAAATATTGGCTGGGATGGAAAATTTCATGGCACCCTTCAACCCATGGATGTGTATGCGTACACGCTTGATGCAGAATTCTTCGACGGTAAAAAGGTGACAAGAAAGGGAGACATAACTTTAATCAGGTAGTATGTGAGTTTTGAACCGGCGCAATGTATCTCATTTTGTTTCTTGCGCCTTGTGCCTT
>VBAQ01000116.1 GCA_005883765.1 Bacteroidota bacterium | reverse complement strand
TCTATCACTTCATTTTAAATGAATCAGCGGCCAGGGAATTGGGGTGGACACCCCAGGAAGCCGTGAACAAAAAAATGTACATGGGTCCACGCGCAGGTACAGTAAAGGCTGTCGTGAAAGATTTTCATTTTGAATCACTCCATAATCCCATTAAACCGTTTGTGCTGTTTACTGAACTGCGAGGCAGAGAGCTGCTGGTAAAACTGAACGGGCAACATTTTCAACGAACTATTTCATTTCTTGAAAGCAAATGGAAATCGCTTGTTCCGGGTCGTCCATTTGAATATCGTTTTATGGATGAAGATTACAATAAACTATACAATGCAGAGATCAGGTTGGGTAAGATAATGGATGTTTTTGCGGCGATTGCCATATTGCTTGCGTGCCTGGGATTGTTCGGACTTTCCTCCTACGCAGCGCAGCAACGTATCAAGGAAATAGGAATTAGAAAAGTGCTGGGCGCGTCAGTCAGCAATATCATTGTTGCTTTATCGAAAGATTTCATCCGCCTTACCGTCATTGCGATTGCCATTGCGCTGCCTGTAGCCGGTTGGGCAACTGCAAAATGGTTGCAGGATTTTAGTTACAGAACAGACATTAATTGGAGTATTTATGTTATCGCGAGCATAGTAACGACATTATTCACCCTGGCAGCAGTAAGCTTCCAGGCGATCAGGGCTGCTGTTGCCAACCCTGTCAAATCTTTACGAACCGAGTGAGAAAGTGGCTAAACCCTTAAAAGCTTTTCTATGTTAAAAAATTATTTCAAAATAGCATTCAGAAATCTTTGGAAAAACAAAGCTTTTTCCTTCATCAACATTTTCGGATTGGCTACAGGCATTTCCTGCAGCTTGCTGATCTTTCTTTTTGTAAAAGATGAACTTAGCTATGATCGATTTAACAAGGATGCGGACAATATATACCGCGTGGTAAAGGATTTTGTGAATGATGATGGCAGCCGTTTGCCCGATGCTACAACACCACCGGCCGTTGCTCCCGCTATTCAGAAGGAGATACCGGGAGTGGAAAAGGTAACGCGGGTATTTCCGAGTTGGGGACGTGATTTCCTTATCAAGTACGAAGATAAAAAGCTCATTGAGCAAAATCTTTATCGTGTGGACAGCAGTTTCTTTGATGTGTTTACATTTTCTTTTCTGCGAGGTGATGCAAAGACTGCGTTCAAAGACATCAACTCGATCGTAATTACCAGGTCAACGGCGAAAAAATATTTCGGAGACGAGGATGCCGTGGGCAAGGTCTTATCCGTGGATGACCTTGGAGACATGATGGTGAGTGGTGTGATAAAAGATGTTCCCTCCAATTCTCATTTTCACTTTGATTTCCTGATCTCGGTGAGAAAATTTCCGGGTGATTTAGACGGGAACTGGGGATGGTATAATTTCTACACGTATGTTAAAGTAAAGCCCAATACGAATATCGCATCTCTTACGAAGAAAATACAGGACGTTTACAAACGCAACAACCCCGATGGAAAGAACATTTTTTATACACAGGGATTAACGGAGATCCATTTATCATCGAATCTCAAATGGGAGCTGGAACCAAACAGTGACAGGTTGTACGTATATGTATTCACGATTATCGGCATCTTTATTATTCTTATTGCCGGCATCAACTACGTAAATCTTGCTACTGCAAAAGCATCTGTCAGGGCCAAGGAGATCGGTGTAAGAAAGGTGGCCGGTGCCTTCCGCTCCTCATTGGTGAAGCAATTTCTTATTGAATCAATTATTACTTGTGTACTCGCTTGTGCCATTGCCGTAGTTGCGGCGCAGCTATTGCTGCCAGTTGTAAATACTCTTACATCAAAGCAATTAACCATCATCGGCAATCCAACTGTGCTAAGCTATATGCTGCTTTCCGCAGTGTTTCTTGGTATCGTCGCAGGCATTTTTCCTGCCATCTATTTGTCATCGTTCAAGCCCATTATTGTTTTGAAAGGACTTAAGCTAAGTGAAAGGGGGACACTTGGACTTCGAAAAGTGTTGGTCGTAGTGCAATTCACCATCTCGATCGTATTGATCATCGGCGCGCTGATCATTTCCCAACAAATGCATTTCATTCAGTCGGCAAAACTAGGACTGAATAAGGACCAGGTGCTGATCATGAAAAATTCTTTCACCGCCCCGGAGCGAAGGGCCTTTCTAAATGATATCTCTCAACTACCGGGAGTAAAAAAGGCGACTCCCGCTGATGGGGTTGTCGGTGGACAGAACTGGACCAACGGAATGAGATTAAAGGGATCGCAAAATTCTCAACTCATAAATTTCTTAAGTGTTGGCTACGATTTCGTTGACGCTATGGGAATGCAGGTAAAGGAAGGAAGAAGCTTTTCATCAAAATTTCCCGGTGATACCATGAACAATGGAATTCCCGGAGGGCCGCTCGATCAAAACATTGGAAGCGTGCTGGTGAATGAAACGGCCGTGAAGGATCTTGGCATTCCTGAACCTGCCGTTGGTAAACAACTTCTTTGGGGCGATGACAAGGATACGATGTACTACGTCACCATCGTAGGTGTGTTGAAAGATTTTCATTTTACGTCGCTCAAAAATCAGATCAAGCCCTTTGCATTCATCAATAATCCGCGCCGCCAGTGGTATTTCACCATTAAACTTTCAACAGATAACATGAAAGCTACGTTGGCCCAGCTGGAAAATACATGGAAAAAGTATTCCGATGAATGGCCTTTCGAATACACGTTCCTTGATGAAACATACTCCAGGCTTTATGATTCAGAAAACCGTTTTCAAAAAGTATTTATCAGTCTTGTCGTGCTCGGCATTATCATCGCCTGTCTCGGGCTGTTGGGACTTAGCACATTTGCGGCACAGCGGCGTGTAAAGGAAATAGGCATTCGCAAAGTATTAGGAGCTTCTGCCGCCAGCGTTGTGGCGCTGCTATCAAAGGATTTTCTAAAGCTTGTTATTATCGCGTTGATCATTGCAATACCCATCGCGTGGGTTGCGATGAACAAATGGCTACAGGATTTTGCATACAGGATAAATATTCATTGGTGGGTGTTTGTCATTGCGGCAGTTATTGCATTGCTGATCGCGTTCATAACAATCAGCTCACAGGCAGTAAGGGCGGCCATTGTAAACCCTGTTAGATCTTTACGAGCGGAGTGAGTAAAACTCACACGACCCAAAGCGCGGGGTGGAGAGCCCGTCCCGGCTGACAGCGTCGGGATTTGAGAACAGAATGTAAAAAACTATTAACCATTAACTAAAAGCTCAAAGCTTTTTTTATGATAAAAAACTATCTTAAAACAGCGTGGAGAAATCTTCTTCACAATAAGACATTCTCCTTGATAAACATCCTGGGTCTTGCTCTGGGAATGACGTGCAGCCTGTTGATTATGCTTTGGGTGCAGAATGAGCTGCACATGGACAAATTCCATCAAAATGGAAAACAGCTTTATCGTGTGATGGAAAATCAATTTTATTCAGGTGACGTATCCACCTTTGATGCTACGCCCGGCATACTGGCGGAAAATATAGTAAAGGACATCCCGGATATACAAATGGCCAGCCAATTGCTTTGGGAAGAAGACCGACTATTCACTGTCGGAAACACTTTTGACAAAGAGAAAGGTCGCTATGCGCAGAAGGATTTTTTAAAAATGTTCTCATTTAAGCTGGCGAAGGGCGATCCCGCCACGGCGCTTGCCCGCCCTGATGCTGTGGTGATTTCGAAAAAGTTGGCCGATAAATATTTCAAGGGAGATAATCCTATTGGAAAACTGATAAAAATTGAAAACAAGGACAACGTAATTGTCACGGGCGTTTTGGAAGAAATACCGGATTTATCTTCCGTGAGATTTGATTTTTTGATGAGCTGGGAGCAATGGATCAAAAAAAATGATTGGGCAAAGGAATGGGGAAACAATGGCCCGGGCTGTTACGTATTGCTTGCTCCCAACACTTCCGTCGATAAGGTAAATGCTAAAATAAAAGGTTACATAAAAACCAAGGATAAACAAAGTAATGTTGACCTGTTTCTTCAAAATTATGGTGAGTCGTACCTCTATTCAGATTGGCATAATGGAAAACAAAATGGCGGAAGAATTGAATACGTGAAAATATTTTCAATTGTTGCCATTATTATTTTACTAATTGCCTGTATCAATTTTATGAACCTCGCAACGGCCCGATCGCTGCGACGAGCGAGAGAGATCGGTGTTCGCAAAGTAGTGGGAGCAGGCAAGCGCCAGTTGATCGGACAATTTATCGGGGAATCGGTGTTTGTTTCTTTTATTGCAATGTTACTTTCGTTATTGGTCGTTGCATTATTACTCCCAAGTTTTAATTCATTAACCGGAAAACATCTCGCAATAGATTTCACCGATTCTTCTTTTTTGGTCATCATCCTTTCACTCACCGCAATTACCGGTATTGTGTCAGGTTCTTACCCGGCATTATTTATGTCGTCGTTAAGGCCGATCGTTGTGCTAAAGGGCTTGCTCAAGTTTAAGCCCGGTGCTACGTATTTCCGAAAGGGCCTTGTTGTTTTTCAATTTGCTTTATCTATCATGCTAATACTCGGGATGATCGTTATCTACCGGCAAATTGATTATATCCATAATAAAAATCTGGGTTTTGCAAAGGAGAACTTGTTATACATGCCTCTGGAAGGAGAACTGCAAAAAACATTTTCAACATTTAAGGAGGTATTGCAAAAGCAACCCGGCATTCAATCTGTTTCCAGTTCTCAAAGCGACCCCTTGCAAGTTGGCAGTTCTACTTCAGGTGTGAGGTGGCCGGGAAAAGACACTACGAAGCTGATCTTGTTTAGCAGTAATCCTATCACGTTCGACTATATAAAGACCATGGGCATACAATTGCTTGCTGGCCGGGATTTCAGTCCTGACTTCAGCCTTGATACCATGAACTATTTAATCAACGAAGCCGCCGCCAGGAAAATTGGTTACAAGGATCCGGTGGGAAAAGAACTAACCATGTGGGGTGATAAAGGTACCATTATCGGCCTCATGAAAGATTATCACCACAACTCACTGCATGTCCCCATTGAGCCATTAATACTTCGTTTGTTCAAAAGAAGCTGGGGCAGCTACTGGGGAAATGTAATGATTAGAACACAGCAAGGAAGAACACAACAAGCGATTGCAAGCATGGAAAGGGTTTTCAAACAATTCAATCCCGGCTATCCGTTCAAATATTATTTCACCGATGAAGAGATCGCGAAAAATTATAAGGCCGAATATACAGTCAGCAAACTCTCAAAATACTTTGCCTTTCTCGCCATATTTATTTCTTGCCTTGGCTTATTCGGGCTCGTGATGTTCACAACAGAACAAAGGACCAAAGAAATAGGCATTCGCAAAGTTTTAGGCGCGTCGATACCAGGTATTGTGCAGATGCTCTCAAAAGATTTCCTGGTCCTCGTACTCATTGCAGCCATCATTGCTTTTCCGGTTGCCTGGTGGGCTATGCATAACTGGCTCCTTGACTTTGCTTATCGAGTCAATATCGGGTGGTGGGTATTTGTGGCCGCCGGTGTTGCCGCTGTTATAATCGCATTGATAACGATCAGTTTTCAATCTATAAAAGCGGCGATTGCCAATCCTGTGAAGAGCCTTCGCTCAGAATGAGCTATGGCTCTCAAAGAAGTTTGAGAACAGAGTAAAATTGTGAATGGTGATCCCGATAGTGCCGATAGCTATCGGGATCGGGAGTGAGTTGTGAATCAGAAAATAATATTTATTCAACCTTTCTCCGCGTGAGGCGGAGGAGTAAAGAGGAGTTTCATGATAAAAAATTATTTCAAAATCGCATGGCGGAATATGAAGCGCCATAAAGCCTATTCGGGAATCAATATTCTTGGCCTGGCAATCGGCATCGCTGCCTGTTTGCTCATTTTGCAATATGTAGCCTACGAGCTGAATTATGAAAATTTCCAGGTAAATAAAGACAGGATTTATCGTGTACAACAAGACCGGTATGATAAAGGGAAGCTAAGCACACAATGGGCTGCGGGTGCCTATGCAGTGGGAAATTCTTTTAAGGATGCCATTCCGGAAATAGAAGATTATGTAAAAGTGGTACAAAATGGAAGAGTGACTACGGAGGTCAATAATCAGCCGTTGAAGGTCGAAAAAGTATATTTTGCGACAAACACATTCTTCAGCGTATTTACATATCCATTAATTGCAGGTAATAAAAGCAATGCGTTAAAAGAGCCATTCAAAGCAGCACTTTCTGAAAGTACCGCAAAAAAAATATTTGGTACCACAAATGTTATTGGAAAACCGTTGGAATTAAATCGTAACAGTAATTATACCATTACCGCTGTTTACAAAGATGCTCCGGCCAATACGCAGCTCAAACCAGACATGTTATTGTCTTATGCAACATTTGTGAAACGGACCACCGATTCAAGCGGTAACGGGCCTGAGACAGCATGGGAATGGGATGGTTGTCTTACCTATTTGTTATTGCATAAAGGAGCAGATCCGGCAGTTGTAGAAAAAAAATTTGTATCCATTGCAGACAAGTTCACCCACGAAGACATGAAGAAGTACAATGCAGCTGTAGTTTATCACTTGCAACCATTGAGAAATATTCATTTATATTCTCACTACATGGGGGAGCCCGGCGAAAACGGCGATGGAAAAACAGTATATCTTTTGTTGGGAATTGCATTTTTTATTGTCATCATTGCCTGGGTGAACTACATAAATCTTGCTACTGCACGTGCCATTACAAGAGCAAGAGAAGTGGGTGTACGCAAAGCAGTTGGTTCGCAACGTCGACAGCTCATTGTTCAGTTTCTCTCTGAATCAGCTTTATTGAATTGTTTTGCATTAGTCATTGCCATCGTAATGGTTTTACTTGCGATTCCTGGTTTCAATCGTCTTTCGGGCCAGCATCTTAGTTTTTCATTGTTTGGGGAAATTAATTTCTGGATCGGGCTCCTATCGTTGTTTTTGATTGGTGTATTTTTTTCCGGTCTGTACCCGGCTTTTGTTTTATCAGGATTTAAACCTATTGACGTACTGAAAGGAAAGATGAGCGGTACAAAACAAAGTTCATTTTTAAGAAAATCGTTGGTAGTATTTCAATTTACCGCCTCATTATTTTTACTGATAGGTACTGTAACCGTTTACCGGCAGATCCAGTATATGCGCAAACAATCATTGGGAATTAACATCGATCAAACATTGGTTATACCTCCGCCGATCGTTGGTATTGATTCCACTTTCTTGCAAAAGATGACGAGCTTTAAACAGGAACTGCAGCAACAATCTTCTATTCGTGATATCGCGGTTTCAACCAGTATTTCCGGTGAACCTGTAAACTGGAACGCAGGCGGCATCAAGCTTGTGGGCGCAGATCAATCTACGCAAAACCAATACAGGGTGATCGGCGTGGATTATGATTATATAAAAACCTATGACCTGAAATTAATTGCAGGGCGTCCATTCTCAAAAGATTTTGGTTCAGATAAGCACTCAGTAATATTTAATAAAAAGGGTATTGAACAATTGGGATTTAATAATCCGGCAGAAGCCTTGGGTAAAAAAATTGACTTCTGGGGAGAGCAATATACGATAGAGGGGGTAACAGAAAATTTTCATCAGCAATCCTTGCGTGAAGCATATGAGCCCCTTATTCTTCGTTTGATCCCGGATGTGAATGGTTATCTCTCTGTAAAAACAAAATCAGCAAAAGCAGGAGAAACAATTGAATTGGTAAAAGCTGAATGGAAAAAGTTTTTCCCTGGAAATACCTTTGAATATTTTTTCCTTGACGATCACTTCGACGAACAATATAAAGCTGATCAACGCTTCGGCCAGGTTTTTACGTTATTTACAAGTCTTGCCATACTGGTCGCATGTCTTGGATTGTTTGGCCTTGCTTCATTCACCACCTTGCAACGAACCAAAGAGATCGGTATAAGAAAAGTATTAGGGGCATCAGTTACCAATATCCTGAGATTACTCTTCCGTGAATTTGCAGTGTTATTATTGATCGCATTTGTGATTGCAGTTCCAATTGCCTGGTTTACCACGTCAAATTGGTTGCAGGGTTATGCGTTTCGGATTGGTTTGCAATGGACATTTTTTGTATTGCCGTTCGTTGCCATTATAGTGATTGCATTAATCACGGTAAGTTTTCAATCAATAAAGGCAGCCATTGCCAATCCTGTGAAATCATTGCGAACGGAGTGAGCAAACCTGCCTGCGTGCCGTCGCCAAAGGCTTGGCCGCCGGAGACCGGTAGGCAGGGATTTAATACCGACCGTAGCGTCGGGATGAAGAGCCTGTCCCGACTGATAGCGTCGGGATTTGAGAACAGAATAAAATTGTTAATGGTGATCCCGATAGTCCCGATAGCGATCGGGATCGGGAGTGAGTTGTGAATCAAAAAATAGTATTTATTCAACCTTTCCCCGCCTAGGGCGGAGGATAAGAAGGGGGCTTTATGATAAAAAATTATTTCAAAACAGCCTGGCGAAAGATGAAAAAGAACAGGTTGTATGCTTTCGTCAACATAGCCGGGCTCACAGCCGGCATAACGAGTTGCCTGCTCATCGGTCTTTATATTTTGCACGAACTAAGCTATGACAGGTTCAATAAATATGCTGATCGCATTGTTCGGGTAACCATGGATTACAATTTCGGCGATGCATCCAGGCAGGTAGCGCTCACGGGGACTAAGGTTGGGCCTCAGTTCAAACGGGTATTTCCTTCAGTAGAAACTTTTGCAAGAACATATAAAAGAACAAGAGTAGTTTCTTTTTCGAATAAATTATTTGAAGAAAAAAATTTTTTGTACGCGGATTCTTCTTTTTTCAAAATGTTTTCTTTCCTCCTTTTAGAGGGTGATGCTTCAAGTGTCTTAGGCATGTCAAACAAAATTGTCATTACACAGAGTATAGCTAAGAAATATTTCGGCACGGCAGAAGCGGTCGGAAGAGTTTTAAAAGTTGGGGATGACGACTTCGAGATCACCGGTATTGCTGCCGATGTGCCTTCCAATTCACAGATGCAATTTGATTTTGTGGCATCTTTCACAAGCCTGGTACATGCGCGCACGGAAAAATGGATGGAAGCCAATTATATAACTTATCTCTTGTTGTATAACAAGCAACAAATTGCTCCGCTTCAAAAGCAGGTTGCGCAATATATGAGAGATGTAAGCAAAAATGAACTGAAGGTAGGTGGCAATCAGTATCTTAGTTTCAACCTGGAGCCGCTTACCCGTGTTCATCTCCGTTCAACATTACCGGGCTTTGAACCCAATGGGAGCATTATTTATATTTATATTCTTGCAGTTGTAACGATTCTTATTCTAACCATTGCCTGTGTTAATTATGTAAATCTTGCTACCGCACAATCTGCAGGCAGAGCTACAGAAATAAGTATGCGAAAGATTTTAGGCGCAGAAAAAAAACAAATATTCAATCAATTTATCGGAGAGTCTTTCTTAACTATAGGAATCGCTATCATCATTGCGTTCATTAGTTCAGTTCTTCTGTTACCTTTTTTCAATAATCTTTCAGAGAAACAATTTCAGGCAGCTGAACTGTTCAATTCGTCTATTCTGATACTGCTGACACTACTGCTCTTCATTCTCAGTTTTGCTGCAGGAGCATATCCAGCTCTTTTACTGTCAAATACAAGAGTAATAAAAATTTTAAAACCCGGATTTGCTTTTTCTTCAGGCAGCGTCTTAAGAAGATCATTGATCACTTTTCAATTTATCATTTCCATATTCCTCATAACATCTACAATTATCATATTGCAACAATTGAATTACATAAAAAATAAAGACCTTGGTTATAATAAAAATAATATTGTAGTCCTCCCATTAGATGATAAAACTAATCCGCATTACGAAGCAATTAAGACTGAAATAAGTTCTTTACCGCAGGTTCTGCATGTAACTGCCGCGTACGGAAAGCCGGTGAACGTTCAATGGGCTGATAATATCAAAGGAGAAAACGGACAAGAGATTACAGTAAATGCCATTCCCTGTGATGAGGATTTTGTAAAAACACTGGGACTCAAAATTATCGCCGGCACCGACTTTACCAAAGCAGATATAATGCAAAGGGATACTTCTGATAATGACAAAAATCTAAGATACGCCTTTATGCTAAACGAATCCGCAGTAAAAGCGCTTGGATGGAAAGTTGAAAACGCAGTAGGCAAAAACATCTCAAGAGGTAAATCGGGAACTGTAAAAGCGGTTGTCAAAGATTTCCATTTTCATTCACTGCATGATCCCATCACGCCGCTTGTGATATTTTTAGAACCACGGCAAACAAATTCCATATTGGTAAAAATTCTGGCGGGAGATGTAACAAGAGCGTTGGATGGCATTGAAAAGATCTGGAAAAGTCGCGTTTCATACAGGCCTTTTGAATATCATTTTTTAGACGAAGATTATGATGCATTGTATAAAGCTGACCAAAGAATCGCCCGGATATTCACAACATTTTCAGTACTTGCCATAGTGCTTGCATGTCTTGGTCTGCTTGCCCTGACGGCTTTTGCAACAGCCCGGCGTACAAAAGAAATAGGCATACGCAAAGTTCTTGGAGCAAATACCGTCACTATCACTTTCCTGATAGCAAAAGATTTTCTGTTGGTCGTATGCATGGCAATTATTATTGCATTACCAGTTACGTGGTGGACCATGAGTAAATGGTTATTGGATTTCGCTTATCGCATTGTTATCAGCTGGTGGATTTTTATTGTTGCGGGTTTAGCCGCATTGCTTATTGCATTGATAACAGTAGCCTTTCAGGCAATCAAAGCAGCCATCGCAAATCCTGTGAAATCGTTACGCACAGAATGATAAATTAAAAATTTAAAAGTAAAAATGAGAAACGCTTTTGACTTTTGACTTAAAATAGGATGTTATGATAAAAAATTATTTCAAGATCGCATTGAGGAATTTATGGAGAAACAAAGTTTTTTCCCTTATCAAGATCCTGGGATTAAGTATCGGTCTTACGGTGTGCATGCTGATCTTTCTTTACACGAAGGATGAAATAAGCTACGACCAGTTCCATAAAAATAAAGCGCAGCTTTTTCGAGTTATCCAAACCTGGCAAATGGGAAAGGAAGGCGCTCAAACAATTGGTATCACCAACGGAATAATGGGAGAATCATTTTCAAAGGAGATCCCGGAGGCACAGCAGTTTGTGAGGGTTAACGGCGAAGCTGTAACTGTAAAAAAGAATAATAATGTTTTTACTGAGAACCCATTGTTTGTAGATGATAATTTTTTCTCTGTATTTACATTTCCGTTGTCACAGGGCAATAAAAGAACCGTTTTGAATGATCTCCGTTCTGTGGTATTGTCGAAAGAGATGGCAAAGAAATACTTTGGTACTGAAGATGTGATCGGTGAAACTATGCAGATAAAACTACGTGATGAATTTGAAAATTTTGTCGTGACCGCTGTGGCAGAAAATTCTCCCCAAAATTCTACGCTAAAGGCCGGAATGTTTTTGCCAATGAAATATGATTTGAAAGGCCGTGGGAATGAGTGGTTCGGCGGAAGTTTGAATACTTTTTTATTGCTTTCGCCACAGGCAAACATTAAAACGGTTGAGAGCAAGATGCAGACTTTATTTGACAAAAACACAAGAGACTTTCTTGCAAAGGCGGAAAAAGAACAAGGTATTATGGTCAAGGTCAAGCTTGGCCTTCAGCCTTTGACCGATATACATCTTAGCAAAAAGGCCGGCCCTGATAATGGAATGTCAGACGGAAGTAAATCCGCTTATTCTTATATTCTTACTTGCATTGCCGTTTTTATTTTGATCATTGCGTGCATCAATTTTATCAATCTTGCCGTCGCCCAGTCATTACAAAGGGGCAAGGAGATCGGAATAAGAAAAGTTGTTGGCGGCACGCGAAAACAATTAATACGGCAATTCCTGATCGAATCGTTTGTTGTTTCGCTGGTTGCCTTTGTAATAGCTATCTTTTTAACCGTTAGCATTCTTCCATTCTTCAGCGAATTAGCTAATAAAACATTAAGTCTTTCCTATTTATCCGATGGCTATTTATATGCAGGGTATTTTTTATTGCTGTTGATCACGTCGTTCATTGCAGGTTTTTATCCTTCCCTGGTTTTATCCGCTTTTCAGCCTGTGAAAGTTCTATACAGCCGGCAAAAACTGATGAGCAAAAATTATCTTACAAAAGGCCTGATCGTATTGCAATTTGTTCTTGCGATTTTTTTGATCATCGGAACGATCGCCGTTAACTCCCAATTAAAATATCTTTTGCATAAAAATCTTGGCTATGATAGCAAAAACCTCGTAAGGATCGACCTGCCTGACAGTAAGACCAGCGATAAACTAGCGGCTTTATTTAAAAATGAATTGGCCGGTCAAAAAAATATAATCAGTCTGGCGGCGCGAAATGGCGGCCGTAACATCTCCGGCGCCAAGGCAAACGGAAAGAATCTTATGATCGAATACAATAAGATTGATGATAAATTCCTGTCCACTTTTAAGATACCGATTATCGCCGGAAGAAATTTCTCTCCTGACTTTCCCTCCGACTCACTGCATTCAGTTATCGTAAATGAAAGTTTTGTAAAAGAGGCTGGATGGAAATTAAGTAATGCTGTCGGTCAAACGATACACTTTATGGACGAAAAAAACAGACCGGCTACCATCATCGGCGTGATAAAAGATTACCACTTCGCGACATTAAAGGAAAAGATCACTTCTGAATTGTTTTCAATGGATACTGCCTGGAGTTATGGACAAGTGTGGGTAAAAATAAATCCCTCCAATGTTCCTCAAACACTGTCTGCGTTGGAGGACACTTATAAAAAAATAGTGCCGTTGTTTCCTTATTCATATCAATTCATGGACGACATCAATGCCAAGAATTATGAAACCGAAACAAAATGGAAGCAGATCATCAGCATTGCTTCGGCGCTTTTCATCTTCATTTCATGTATAGGCCTGTTAGGGCTAGTCATCATATCGATCGAACAACGAACCAAAGAGATCGGCATACGAAAAGTACTGGGCGCTGCAGTATCGAGGATCGTCATTCTTATTTCAAAGCAATTCGTGGTACTGATCGCTATTGCTTTTGTGATTGCTGTTCCAGCAGGTTATTACGCCATACATAAATGGTTACAGGATTTTGCGTATCGCATCAGCATTGGTTGGTGGATGTTTGCTTTAGCTGGTGCGCTGGTTATTATCATTGCATTGATCACACTAAGCTACCAGGCAATAAAGGCAGCGATTGCAAACCCTGTTAAGAGCTTGAGAACGGAATAAAACCACTAAATCTCCGCCTAAGGCGGAGACTTTAGCTAACTAACTGTGTTAAACTGTAGTTCTTTAAATTAAAAAATTGTTCAACTGATGAGTATTTATCGAAAAACTCATTAGAAATATCAAAACTCTCCCTTTTACCAAGGGAGTTGTCCGAAGGACTCATTCGGAGGAGAGTATTTATGTTAAAAAATTATTTTACTGTCGCGCTGCGGAATTTATTACGGAATAAGATTTATGCTTTCATCAACATGGCGGGTTTAAGTATCGGACTTGCATGTGCCATGCTCATCATCTTATATGTGAAGGACGAAGTAAGCTACGACCGCTTTCATGCAAACGTCAATAACATTTATCGTGTAGTAACACAAGGCATAGACAAGAACGGAGGCAAAGGGCGTAAAGATCCCAACACTGGCTTCTTACAAGGACCAAGATTTGCGCAAAATATTCCGGAGATAAAATATTTTGTCAGGGTAGCAAGCGGAAATGAAAATATAAAAACGGGCACTGAAGTAAAAGACCAGGACATTTTACGTGTTGATTCAACTTTCTTCGATGTATTTTCTTTTCCGTTAGTGAGTGGGAACCGGCATACATGTTTAAAAGACGCCTCTTCAGTTGTACTTTCTGAAGATGCTGCAAAAAAGCAATTCGGTACAACTGATGTTATCGGCAAAATAGTCATGTTGAAAGATGACAGCGATTTTGTTCCGCATAAAGTAACTGCCGTTGCAAAAAAATGCCCTCAAAATTCCTCGATAAAATTTGAGATGTTATTGCCGATAAGAGAATCGAAAGAAGATGCATCAAACAATGAGAACTGGTTCAACTTTTTTCTAAACACATTTGTTGTGCTCGATCCCCATGCGGACGAACAAACTGTTGAATCAAAAATGCAGAGGTTTTATGCTCAGGATTCAAAAGATGCCGTGAAATCTTTGACGGCAAAGTATGGACCAATGGACTGGAACAATGAATATTTATTGCAACCTTTCCTTAATATGCACATGAGCACTGAACTGCCCGCACAAAATGGTCTTTCAGATGCAAGCAATCCAATGTACTCTTATATACTTTCAGGTATTGCTTTATTCGTGTTGTTGATAGCATGTATCAACTTCGTTAATCTCACTGTTGCACGTTCTGTTAAACGGGCAAAAGAAATCGGCATAAGAAAAGTTGTGGGTGGCGACAGAAAACAACTCATCATACAATTTTTAGGTGAATCATTCCTGCTCTGCCTTATCGCGTTTGCTTTGGCGATAGCATTGGTGCAGCTTATACTGCCTTTGTTTAATAATCTTTCCAACAAGGCTCTCGCTCTCTCCTACTTGTTTGATGCAAAGCTTATTGCCGGTTATATACTTCTTTTTATTCTCACGGTTTTACTCGCAGGATTTTATCCTGCGCTTGTGTTGTCTGGTTATAATCCTGTACAAACTTTGTACAGCCGTTTTAATCTCGCAGGCAAAAGTTATTTACAGAAATCACTCGTTGTTTTGCAGTTTGCATTAGCGTCATTTTTAATCATAGCAACATTTACTATTTACAAACAGTTTAATTTTTTAACCAAAGAAAAATTAGGTTACGATGACAGCAATCTTATTATTGTTCATAAAGATTTTAAAAATCATGATGAAGCGGAGTTTTTTAAAAATGAATTATTAAAAGATCCTGATATGATAAGTGTTGCACCACGAAACGGCGGCAGGTGGGGCACTGTAGCAAAAATCAGCAATGATTCTACAATACAGTTCGATTACGAAACCGTTGATGAAGCCTATTTACCAACATTTAAAATTCCGTTGGCGCAGGGAAGAAATTTCTCTGCTGATTTTCCTTCCGATTCCGCAAATTCTGTTTTGGTAAATGAATCATTTGTAAAACAGGCACAATGGAAAAATGCGATAGGACAAACTGTAAATTTCTGGTACGATAATAAAAAATATAATGTTATCGGTGTAGTTAAAGATTATCATTATGCATCATTAAATGAGAAAATAGGTCCGCAACTATTCACGATGAAAAAAGACAACCATTACGGAATGGTGTACATCAAAATAAAACCCAACACAGCAGCTGAAAGTTTGCAGACAATTCAAAAAACGTTCAGACAATTATTTCCGTTAAACCCGTATAACTACACTTTCATGAATGAACAAAACCTGAAGAACTATGAAGCCGAAGCAAAGTGGAAACAGATCATGTTGTTTGGTGCAATACTAACCATTTTCATTTCATGTATTGGATTGTTTGGATTATCTGTTCTATCTGCTGAAAAACGCACAAAAGAAATCGGCATTCGTAAAGTGCTTGGTGCATCAGTAAACGGTGTCGTTACAATTCTTTCAAAAGATTTTTTAAAGCTCGTATTTATTTCATTAGTTATTGCAATACCGGCTGCATGGATAGCTGCAAATAAATGGTTGGAGAATTATCCTTATCGCATTACAGTCAATTGGTGGTTGTTTGCATCGGCAGGCATATTAGTGATATTGATCGCATTAATCACAGTAGGCTTCCAGGCAATAAAAGCAGCGGTGGCAAACCCTGTTAAATCTTTACGAACAGAGTGAGTAAAGATTTAATCCCGACCGTGGCCTCGGGGTGAAAAATCCTGTCCCGACGGACAACGTCGGGATTTGAGAACGGAATGAAGTTTAAGCAAACCTAAAATGTTATGCATAAAAAAGTAAACATAATAATCCTTACTAGCATCGCTTGTTTTGGTTTAAATATTATTGCCCAAAAGCAAGCGATAAAACCAGATCTTTCAAACAGCGACCGCTTTCAATTAGTTAACAGAGATATTAATGTTTCCATAAACGAACAGGGAAAAACTGTTGTTCATCTGAATAGTAAACCTAATAACGGAGTAGCCTGGATCAGGAATATAGCCTTTGAAAAAGGGATTATAGAATTTGATGTCAAAGGAAAAAATGTTTTACAGCAAAGCTTTGTAGGTATTGCATTTCACGGTGTCGATGACAGTACATTCGATGCGATTTATTTTCGTCCTTTTAATTTTCAGTCACCGGATACAATAAGAAGAAGTCATTCGGTTCAATACGTTTCACTTCCGCAATACGATTGGTCTGTCTTACGTGAAAAATACCCTGGCAAATATGAAAGTGCTTTGTCACGGACAATAGATCCGGAAAGCTGGTTTCATGCAAAGGTTATAGTGAATGATGATAACATATCAGTGTATGTGGATGGTGATCCAAGACCCTCCCTGGCTGTAAAACTTCTTACTAATCGGGTAAGCGGTAAAATAGGTTTTTGGGTGGGAAATAATTCTGATGGTGATTTTTCAAATTTGGTAATACAAAACAATTAGACGGCATGATAAGAAAAGTGGATCTGAACAGAAGGATAAAAGACGCAGGACACTCAGAACTAAATTCAAAATTTTTCTATGTTTAAAAACTATTTCAAAATAGCCGCAAGACAATTAGCAAAACAGAAAATGTATTCTGTCATTAAGATTGGAGGCTTTGCCTTGAGTATTGCCGCCTGTTTACTCATCGCTTTGTATATAAAAGGCGAATTGAGTTACGACAGGTCTTACCCCACAAACCATCGCATCTACCGCATTACGGGTGAGTATAATAACAATGGAAAATTGGAAACAGGCGCTGACTGGCCACCGCCGATGGCAAAAGCGTTAAGAGAAGACTTTCCCGAAGTGGAAAAAGCCGGTCGTTTAATGCCTCACCCGCTTTTTTATTGTGCCGGAAGCAACCAGGTAAAAACGGTCGCCAATGAAGAAAACACTTACGAAGTTGGATTTACTTATGCAGACCAGGACATGCTGGACATTCTGCAGGTCCCGATGGTCTATGGGGACAGGACACACGCATTGAGTGAACCCAACACGATCGTTCTTACAAAAAGAAAAGCCGATAAATATTTTCCGAACCAAAACCCGGTTGGCAAACTGATGATCCTCAACAATGATAAAAACAGGATCTATAAAGTAGGAGGCGTGATACAAGATTTTCCAAGTACTTCTCATATTCATTATGACTTCTGGTTGACTATGACGGGCTACGAACTTTGGAAGGGTGAGCAGTCAGGCTGGGGCTCCAGTAATTATTATACTTATGTACTGCTAAAACCAGGCGCTGATGCCACAAAATTTCAGAGTAAATTGAAGCTGATCCTGACGAAGTATTATCTTCCTATGCTGCTGCAAGACGGCAACAAAGATGCTGATCAGTTTACTCAGAAGGCAAAACTCCTTGCACAGCCAATCACTGATGTACATCTTTACTCGTATAACATTGATGACGGGCTTGAAAAAGGTGATATAAGATTTGTATGGTTGTTCGGCGCCATTGCAGGTTTTATTCTTGTAATCGCATGCATCAACTTCATCAATCTTTCTACTGCAAAATCTGCTAACCGCGCAAGGGAAGTTGGTTTAAGAAAAGTAGTTGGCTCACACCGCCTTAGTCTCATAAAACAGTTTCTTACGGAATCACTGCTCTTTAGCGTCCTCTCATTCGTACTGGGAATTTTTCTTGCAGCATTATTCCTCCCTGCCTTCAATAAAATGTTTGCAAAAACTCTGAGCATCCCGTGGATGGCGTGGTGGTTACTGCCGGTCATAATAGCTGCAGCTATTATCATCGGCATCATAGCAGGACTGTATCCATCATTTTACCTGTCGGCGTTTAAGCCGATCAATGTTTTAAAAGGGCAATTAAGCAGGGGTAGCAAGAATTCTATTTTAAGAAATGGTCTTGTTATTTTTCAATTCTCTACTTCGATCATTCTTATTATCGGCACGCTCGTCATTTACAAACAAACTCATTATATCCTGAACAAAAAGATCGGCTTCAATAAAGACCAGGTTTTACTGATCCAGGGGGCCAACACACTGGAAAATAAAACGCTGAGTTTTAAAAATGAATTGCTGAAATCTGCGGACATAAAAAATGTCTCCATCAGTGACTATCTACCTGTCTCGGGAACCAAGCGCGATGGTAACACGTTTTATAAAGAAGGAAGAATGAAAGCGGATATCGGAGTAGGCAGTCAGAAATGGCGAGTGGATTATGATTACATAAGCACAATGGGAATGAAGATCATTGAAGGAAGAAATTTTTCGAAAGATATGGCTTCGGATTCCAGTGCAATCATCATCAACAAAACGATGGCAGAGAAACTAGGCCTGAAAAACCCCCTGGGGCAACGCATTGTAAATGGATGGGAAACATGGACAGTCATAGGTGTGATGGAAGACTTCAATTTTGAATCAATGAGACAGGATGTAGGCCCGCTTTGCCTTGTGCTAGGAAATAATACTTCAACGATCCTTGCAGTGAAAATAAAAACGGCAAATACAAAATCTGTTATCAGCTATGTCAGCTCTGTATGGAAAGGATTTGCTCCTGATCAACCCATACGTTATACTTTTCTTGATGAAAGTTTCGCAAACATGTACGCAGATGTGCGGCGCACTGGCAACATTTTTACAACATTCGCGGTGCTGGCCATCATTATTGCTTGCCTGGGTCTGTTTGCATTGTCCGCCTTCATGGCTGAACAGCGCTATAAAGAGATCGGCATACGTAAGGTGCTTGGTGCAAGTGTAAGCGGTATTACCTCAATGCTGTCGAAAGATTTTGTGAAGTTGGTTATCATCTCTATTGTTATTGCATCGCCTATAGCCTGGTGGGCAATGACAAAATGGTTACAGGATTTTGCTTATCGCATTTCGATCACCTGGTGGATGATAGCTGTTGCAGGATTAGCTGCCATTGTAATTGCGTTGATCACAATAAGTTTTCAATCGATAAAAGCTGCGGTGATGAACCCGGTGAATGTGTTGAGATGGGAATGAAGTTGTGAGTTCGTGAGGTCCCGACGCAGCGAAGCTGGTCGGGTCTGACGACTCTGACGAGTGTCAGACTCCGTCAGAGATGCCGACCGACAGCGTCGGCATGGTGAATGGTGAGCTTTAGTAGATCATTTAATCAGGAAAGAATTAAAGATGGAATAGAATAAATTCTTATCACTTTAAAATAAAAATCATGAAAAAGTCTTTTCTGTTTTTCCTGCTTACCGCCTTACAATTTACAGTAATGGCTCAACTCAAATCAGACAAAGAGCCGTTCATGACAAAGTCATTGAGCAATGTATCAATCAAAGATGTAGAGGCACAAACATCGGGAGGAAGCATTTCTGTTTCGGGAGTAAATGTTTCAGAAGCCCGTATCGAAGTGTATATTTCATCGAACAACAGCCGCAATGAACTTTCCAAAGGGGAAATTCAGCAGCGATTGAACGAGATGTATGAATTGAAAATTTCTACCGATAATAACAAACTTACCGCCATTGCAAAGGCAAAGGAAAGAATAACTGACTGGAAGAAGGCACTGAATATTTCATTTAAGGTATTTGTTTCAAAAAATATTTCGACCGATTTGTCGACAAGCGGAGGAAGTATCAGCTTAACCAACGTATCAGGCAACCAGAATTTCTCTACCAGCGGCGGAGGCCTCGATGTCGATAATGTGAGCGGTAAAGTCGACGGAAGAACGAGTGGAGGAAGTATCAATGTAGAGAATTCAAAAGACGATATCGAACTCACTACAAGTGGCGGCAGCATCCATGCGAGCAAATGTGAAGGCAAGCTTAGGCTCAACACCTCTGGCGGGTCATTAGATCTAAAAGATCTCAAAGGGGATATCAGGGCTACAACGAGTGGCGGAAGCGTTGGTGGCAGTAACGTCGAAGGCGAACTTATCACCCATACCTCAGGCGGAAGCATACATCTCCGTGATCTTTCATGCAGCCTTGAAACCTCCACAAGTGGCGGGAATATTGATGTTTCAATAAAACAGCTTGGAAAATATGTGAAGATCAGTAACTCGGCTGGCAATATTGATTTAGAGTTGCCAAAGGGAAAAGGTATGGACCTTGATCTGTCAGGGGACAGAATTAAAACAGATCATCTTGACAACTTCAATGGAAAGATCAATGATGATGAAGTGAACGGTAAACTTAATGGAGGTGGAGTGCTTGTGAGAGTGGATGCTGGCAGCGGAAGAATTTATTTGGGCTTGAAATAGTGAGTGGTGATCCCGATAGCTATCGGGAGTGAGTGGTGAATTGTGACTTGTGAATTAGAATATGTATTCAATCTTCTCCAATGGGAATAAGAAGGAGGCTTTATGCTTAAAAATTATCTCAAAACCGCGTGGCGGAACCTGGTAAAAAATAAGTTTTATTCGGTCCTCAATATTTCGGGTCTCACCATTGGCATTACTTCATGTATCCTGATATTCCTGTACGTGCAGTTTGAGGTAAGCTATGATAAATACAATGAGAAGGCACCCCAGATCTATCGCTTAACGGAGATCCTGCACCTTCCAAAAGAAGACCGGCCGCAAGCGGTCACTTCGCCGATAATGGCGCCAACCTTCCAGGCACATTTCCCTGAAATAAAAAAATCGGTCCGTCTTATTAATTCAAGCAGGTTGCTGTCTGTCAACGAGCGAAAACTCTACGGTACAAAAATCGTCTACGCAAACTCATCGTTGTTTGATGTTTTTACCTTCCCCCTGCTCCAGGGACAGCCACAAAGAGCCCTGGTAAACCCCTACTCCATCGTACTGACAAAAAATACGGCAAAAAAATATTTTGGAGACGAAGCAGTCCTGGGAAAGATCATGCAACTTTCCGATACGATCAATGTAACCGTAACAGGTGTTATGGAAAATGTGCCGGCCAACTCTCATTTCACGTTTGACTGTATTCTTTCAAGAAGCACCATTGATGAGTTGAACAATCACCAGGTCGATTCAAATTGGTTCAATAACAGCACCTACACTTATATACTGCTTCCAAAAAATTACCCTCCTGCCCAACTAGAAAATAAGATCGATGTCTTCGTACACAAGGAAATGGAGCAACAAAGAAAAGAAAGCGGTTTATGGTATGACTTCAAATTACAACCCATTACCAGCATTCATCTCAGGTCGAATATGGGCTCGGAAATCAGTCCTACGAGTGACATAAGCTATGTGTACATTTTTTCCGCGGCTGCTTTTCTTATCCTGATAATCGCCTGCTGCAATTTCATCAATCTTGCCACGGCAAGATCATTGAACCGATCGAAGGAAATTGGCTTGCGCAAAGTGATAGGTGCCCGCCGCGTGCAGTTGGGTGTCCAATTCCTGGGTGAATCTTTTTTGTTTGCTGTAATTGCGGGAACACTGGCTTTTGGCATTGTCGTACTTTTATTACCATCGTTCAATACGTTCACGGGTAAGGCACTGCCTCTGAATATTTTCAACAACCAAAATTTGTTGCTGACCTTCGGAAGTATTCTTCTTTGTGTTGGATTGGTTGCCGGCATTTACCCGGCCATCCTGATGTCTTCCTTCGCGCCGATCAATGCACTACGCGGTGCCATTCGTCATGGATGGCAGGACATATTTCTGCGAAAAGGATTAGTTGTATTTCAGTTTACTATTGCTATAGTCCTGATCGCGGGAACGGGCATTGTGCTGCAACAACTGCGGTTCATTCAAAATCGAAAGCTGGGATTGAACAAGGACCAGGTGATTGAAATTGGATTGCGAAGGGCAGATCTTCCAAAGAGAGAAATCCTGGTAAAAGAGTTAACAAAAAATACAAATGTTCTCAGTGCCACCGTAACAGATTTTTCATTCAAAAGCGGTATCAGTAATATCGCTGTGCTACCTGAAGGGGCTGCGGATAATGAGATCACTTCCCAGGCGGTCATTTCTGTCGATTATAATTTTCTAAAGACATTTCAGATACGCCTTGCTGCCGGAAGAGATTTCTCCATGGCGTTTAGTACGGACTCCGCCCAGGCTTTTATTGTCAACGAATCGGCCGTTAAAACATTTGGTTGGAAAAACGCAAGCAATGCTATTGGAAAAAATATGGATTGGGGACTTGGCAAGAAAGGCAAAGTGATCGGTGTCGTCAAGGATTTTAATTTCTCTTCGCTTCACGACAATATCAAACCACTCATCATTCACATCAATCCGGATTGGTCAAGGTTTGTTGCGTTGAGAATTCAGCCAGGTAACATATCACAAACATTGAAGCAAATAGAAAAAACCTGGAACTCGATTGCCAGGGATAGTCCTTTCGACTATACTTTTCTTAACGATGATTTTGCCAACCTGTACAAGGAGGAACAGAATATGCGTTCCGTTTTAACGCTGTTCACTATTCTGTCTTTATTCGTTGCCTGCCTGGGATTATTTGGTTTGGCTGCGTTTACGATCAAACAACGCTTTAAGGAAATAGCTGTGCGAAAAGTTCTGGGTGCAAGTGTTTCCAGCATTACAAAATTATTATCGAAGGAATTTTTGCTATTGGTACTGATGTCTGCGGCTATTGCATTCCCGCTTTCCTGGTGGGGTATGCACAAATGGCTTGAAGATTTTGCGTATCGCATCAATATAGGCTGGCAACTCTTTGTGGCCGCTGGTTGTATCGTCTTTTTAATTGCTTTATTGACGGTGAGCTTCCAGGCGATAAAAGCGGCGATTGCGAACCCTGTTAAATCCTTACGAACAGAGTGAGTAAACCTGCCGGCCGGTAGGCAAGGATTTAATCCCGACCGAAGTTTACAATCCTGACCTTTTAGCGTCAGGACGTCGGGGTGAAAGGCTTGAGAACAGAATGAAATCCCTAAATCCCCTGACGCCTGCGCTAAAGCTTCAGCGGCGCAATGGGGCTTGGGTGAAACAACTTGTTCGACTGTAGCTCTTATTTCAACAAATATTCTGTGATGAGTATTTATCAAACGGTCATTAGAAATTTTTAAACTCTCCCCGCCAGTTGGCGGGGAGCTGGAGGGCTTATGATAACTAATTATTTCAAACTCGCATTCAGGAATCTTTCAAAACGCAAGGGCTATTCATTGCTGAACATTGTGGGGCTGGCCATAGGCATTGCCTGCTGCATATTGATATTCCAATATGTTGCTTATGAAAGAAGCTTTGATAGTTTCCCTAAAAAGGCAAAACAAATAGTTCGTCTGCGGCTAGACTCCTATCAGCAGGGAAAGCTTTCATGGAAATCCGCGACAGTGTATCCTGCTTTTGGACCAACGATGAAAAAAGATTTTCCTGAAGTGGAAGATTTTTGCCGGCTGCATGATGCCGATTTGCTTCTTTTGAACGATGAAAAAAATGTAAAATTCCTGGAGCAAAAGGGTTACTATGCCGATCCCTCTTTTCTTCGAATGTTCAATGTGCACCTGGTCAAAGGCAATCCCGAACATGCTTTGAATGGACCCAACAAACTATTGTTGTCGGAAAGCACGGCAAAAAAATATTTCGGCAATGACGAACCGATGGGTAAAAGGCTGGTACTAAGAGATGCTAACTATACAAGGACATTTGAAATAACCGGCGTATTCAAAGAATTTCCATCCAACTCACACCTCATCGTTAATCACATCGCCTCCTACTCAACCCTCGCCAGCATCAGCCGTCAGTTTGGTGATACAACAAATTCAACAGAGACCAGTTGGGGCTGGTATGATTTCTATACCTACCTTCAGCTGAAGCCACATACCGACCTGGAAAAGTTTGAGTCAAAATTTCCTGCCTTCTGTAACCACTATATCAATAGCAGCGACTGGGCGAAAGCAAATAATGTTGTTGCGGAAATTCACGTCCTTCCTCTCAGGGACATTCATCTCTACTCAAACTACAACCAGGAAGCTGAAGTAAATGGCAATGGCCAATCTGTTTCATTTTTATTTCTGATCGCTTTTTTAATTATAGGCATTGCATGGATCAATTACATCAATCTTGCCACGGCAAGATCACTGGAGCGTGCCAGAGAAGTTGGAGTGCGAAAAGTGGCAGGAGCCATAAGACGCAACCTCGTCGTGCAATTCATGGTGGAAAGTTTTTTGTTGAATTTTGTGGCCTTATTGGTTGCTGCGATCATTGTTTTTCTCTTAACACCCTGGTTCAGCCAGCTAACAGGCAATACAACCAGTGGCGATATTTTTACTTCTTCCAAATATTGGTTACTCTTTGCCGGCATGTTTATTTGTGGAAGTATCTTATCAGGACTTTATCCTGCTTTTGTATTATCGGGATTCAAACCTGTAGCGGTTTTAAAGGGCTTATTCAAAAACACGGCGGGTGGTTATCTTCTTCGTAAGGGTCTTATCATAACGCAGTTCGCAACGTCGGTGGTGTTGATCGCGGGAACCATCATTGTATTTCAGCAGGTGAGCTATATGCGCAGGCAAAATCTTGGTGTAAATATCAACCAGACGCTCGTACTGGATGGAGCAAACTCACTTCCCGATTCTGTCTATCAAAATGTTTACAGGCCCTTCAAAACAACTTTATTGCAACAACCGGCCATACAAACCGTGTCTTCCTCGACAAGCGTAATGGGAAAAGAAATATATTGGACCAATGGAACTAAGCGATTGGGTACAGATTCAAAAGGAGCTGTTACATTATATAATATAGGTATAGACTATGATTTTATTCCTTCGTTCGAACTCCAGCTGAAGGCCGGGCGCAATTTTTCAAAGGATTTTCCCACCGACAGCAGCGCCGTTTTATTGAATGAGGCGGCGGCCCGCTTGCTTGGATTTGACAATTTCAACCAGGCGATCAACGAGAAATTATTTTCGGCAGGCGACACCGTGAGACTGGTTGGTATTGTCAGCAACTATCATCACCAGGGATTGCAAAAAGCCATCGATCCAATGATCTTTCGCCTGGTGCCCAATGCGAGAGAGGCCTATTCTTTAAAGATAAAAACCAGCGACGTACAGGGCACCATCGCAGGAATACAAAAAATCTGGAGCAAATTTTTTCCAGCCGACCCGTTAAACTATTATTTTCTTGACGAACTATTTGACCAGCAGTATAGAGCTGATCAGCGTTTCGGAAAGATCTTTGGTTTGTTTGCATTTCTCGCCATCATCATTGCTTGTTTTGGCTTGCTAGGCTTATCGGCCTATAATGTTTTACAGCGAACCAAAGAGATCGGTATCCGAAAAGTGCTGGGCGCATCCATGCAGAATGTTCTCTACATCCTTTCCAGGGACTTTATTTTATTGGTATTGATCGCATTTATTATAGCCATCCCTGTCACGTGGTGGATCATGTACAACTGGCTGCAGGACTTTGCATATCGCATCAATATACAATTATGGGTCTTTGGAGTTGCTGGTTTATTGGCCATATTGATTGCTTTGCTAACGATCAGCTTCCAGGCTCTCAAGGCTGCAATTGCGAACCCTGTGAAATCTTTGCGAACGGAGTGAACCCCCAACCCCCTAAAGGGGGCTTAGCCGGGTAATTCTGTTCGGCATTAGTTCTTTCTTTCAACATTATTAGACTGATGAGCATATTCAAATGTTCATCAGAAATACAAAAAAGTCCCGACTTGTCGGGATGGGAGGGTTTTTATGTTCAGAAATTATTTAAAAACGGCCTTTCGCAGTTTGCGAAAAAACAAATTGTATTCAGCCATTAACATTTTTGGCCTGACAGTCGGGTTGGCTGCCTGTTTATTGATCGGCGTGTACATAAATCATGAATTGAGCTATGATAGATTCAATGTGAATGCCGGTCGCATCGTGCGGGCCACGATGGAATACAAATTTTCCGGGACAGTGAACACAACGGCTACCACCGGGACAAAGGTTGGCCCGCAGTTCAAAAGGATCTTCCCGGCCATTGAAGAGTACGTAAGAACTTTTATTAGTCACAACGTTGTAAAAAGCGGGGATAAAATTTTCGATGAGCCAGGGATACTTTATGCCGATCCGGCGTTTTTCAGCATCTTTTCTTTTCCTCTTGTAGAAGGAAGCATATCTACTGCTTTGGATGCGCCCGATAAAATAGTTCTCAGCCAATCCATGGCAAAAAAATATTTCGGTAGGGAAGATGCAATCAACAAAACCTTTACTATCGGAAAGAAAAGCCTGAGAGTATCTGCCGTCTGCGCTGACATTCCTCAAAATTCGCAGCTCAAATTTGATTTTGTAACACAATTCCTGAACCTGGGCAACAGCGTAAAGGATGAAGTTTACTGGAATGCCAATTGGATCACATACTTTTTACTAAGGGATCAGAAAAGTCTTCCTCAATTGCAAAAGCAGGTCGCGGAATATATGAGTACGCCACAACTGAGGGCTGAGGTACGCATTGAGAACAAGGATGATTATCTTGCCATCCATTTAGAACCCCTTACCAAAGTACATTTATATTCTTCGCTCGCCGGATTTGAGCCAAACGGCAACATCAAATACATTTACATATTCTCCGCCATCGCGCTGTTGATATTAATTATTGCCTGTGCTAATTACACCAACCTTGCCACCGCACAATCTGCGAGCCGAGGCGCTGAAATAGGCATGCGAAAAGTAATGGGTGCGTCAAAGCCACAGGTATTCAGGCAATTCATTGGTGAATCCTGCGTGATAACCTTTATTGCTGCAGTACTTGCCTTCGCATTAAGTATTCTTCTTCTTCCCTACTTCAACAATGTATCTGGGAAACAATTCACCGCCGATGTCATGTTTCGGCCTGTTCCGATTATCGCATTGGTCACACTCTCTTTGCTGGTAAGTTTCCTTGCCGGTTTGTATCCTGCCGTGATCTTATCAGGGACAAAGATCCTGAATGTCCTAAAAAAAGGTTTTTCATTTACCGGGGGAAGAAATCTCTTACGCAAGAGCCTGATCGTCGCACAGTTTGGAATTTCAGTCTTCCTCATCATATACACTGTGATCATCATGCAGCAAATGCATTACATGCAAACAAAAAACCTCGGCTATGATAAAGATCGCGTTGTAGTACTGCCCATCGGGGGGAGCATGGTGCAAAATTTCAAAACGTTGAAAGAAGCCTTTGAACAGGTTAGAGGAGTGGAAGGTGTTACCGCTTCTTATGAAACTCCGGAGTATGTAGAATGGGGTGATGGAATCACCGCCATTGATGAGAAAGGTAAACATGAAGTTTCATTGAAAGCGATGCCTGTTGACCTCGATTTTATTAAGACAATGAAAATGCAATTGGTCGCAGGGCGCGATTTTGTGCAATCTGATTTTGCGTTGATGGATACGTCAAACAATTATACAAATTTTCAGCAGCCATATATTATTAATGAGGCCCTGGCAAATAAAATTGGCTGGACGCCTCAGCAGGCAATCGGCCGAAGCATAAGCAAAGGCTACTCTGGTCCCGTCGTGGGCGTTGTAAAGAATTTTAATTTCAGCAGCCTGCACGATCCCATCGGTCCCTTGCTCATATTTCTCGGTCGGGATTTTTCACGGGACTACATGGTCCGGATCAATGGAACCGATATGCAGTCCACTTTGAGCCGGCTTGAAATGGTTTGGAAACAGCGAATAACTGATCGACCATTTAACTATCATTTCCTCGACGAAGATTACAACAAGCTTTATTTATCGGAGCAGCGCTCGTCGTCTTTGTTCACAGTCGCCGCGTCTCTTGCTATTGTACTTGCCTGTCTCGGTTTGTTCGGCCTTGCTGCGTTTACAACGGTACAACGCACAAAAGAAATTGGAATAAGGAGAGTGCTGGGTGCAAACATTGGCAGCATCACCATGTTGGTAGCAAAGAATTTTTTAGGATTGGTAGCTATTGCCATCTTTATCGCAATTCCTTTGGCGTGGTGGGCCGGCAATAAGTGGCTGCAGGATTTTGCCTATCGCATCCCGATGCAAGCATACATATTTATCGCAACAGCGATGATCACGGCCCTTATTGCCCTAGCTACTGTTGGCTTTCATGCCATGAGAGCTGCCCTCCTGAACCCTGTGAAATCTTTACGAACGGAGTGAGTAACCTTCCCGCCGGTAGGCAGGAATTCATCCCGACCCAAAGCGCCGGGGTGGAAAGCCTGTCCCGACTGATAACGTCGGGATTTAAGGACAGAATAAAAAATTAACTATGCTTAAAAACTTTTTTAAAGTTGCTCTGCGCAACTTGCTAAAACGAAAAGCCTATACGCTCATTAACATGTTGGGATTAGCAACCGGTATGGCGGTTTGCCTGCTGATTGTATTGTTTGTGCAAAGCGAATTGAATTATGATAAGCAACATGAGAAGGGAAAAAATATTTATCGCCTTGTGCTGGATCGTATATATCCCGGTCGTGTCACATCTTATTCAATAATTCCGCAGTCGATCGGCGCTGCGGTCAAAACAGAATTTCCCGAAGTGAAGGAAAGTGTCAGGCTTTTCAATTTTACGGGTGACGCGGGCAATTTCTTTTTAAAAATCGGCGATAAGGTGTTTGAAGAAAAAAGAGTGCTTGCTGTGGATTCAAATTTCTTTCGAGTCTTCAGCGCAAAAATATTAAAAGGGGACCTGGCCTCGGCGCTTATGAAACCGAATTCTGTCGTGTTAAATGAAACGACGGCGAAGAAATATTTCGGTTCCGTTGGTGCGGCTTTCAACAAAACATTTGAAGTTGATGGCAACAATAACAACAATAACGTTTTTCAAATTACTGCGATAGTTGCGGATTGGCCCGAAAACTCTCATTTTCTATTTGATCTGCTTATATCTACGACTGGTTTTGATTTTACAAGACAACTGAACTACATCAATTTTTCGGCTCACACTTATCTTTTGCTGAACCCCGGTGCATCCCCAACGGCACTCGAAGGGAAGTTCCCGATCATCATTAAAAAATACGTAGCTGGCGACATAGAAAAGCGGTTTGGTGAAAACATCGAGCAATTCTTTAAGGAAGGCAACGGTTATCACTATCACCTGCAGCCTTTGCAGAAAATTCATCTCATCTCGGACATGGAGGCAGAGTTGCGTCCGAACGGAAGCATGAAAGCGGTCTACATTTTCAGTATTGTTGCCATTTTTATTTTGATACTTGCCTGCATCAATTTTATTAATCTGTCAACGGCCCGTTCTGTCGAAAGAGCCAGGGAGGTAGGGATTCGGAAAACTTTCGGCTCCGAGCGAAAAACGATCATCGGGCAGTTTTTACTTGAATCAATTTTAATAAGTTTCATCAGCATTTTGGTGGCATTGGGTTTAATTGCCTTGATGCTACCATTATTCAACCAGGTGTCGGGCAAATCACTCACCGTTGCTTACTTCTTTCAACCAACAAATGTTTTGCTTATCCTGGCCTTTGCTATTGTTATCGGTTTGATCGCGGGAATATATCCTGCTTTTGTATTATCATCGTTCAAGCCGATCTTAGTCTTGAAAGGAAGATTCAAATCGCAGAAATATGGCTTGGCGCTGCGCAACGGCCTGGTAGTTTTCCAGTTTACCATTTCAGTCATACTTATTGTAAGCACGCTGATGGTGAATCGTCAAATGCGGTACATGCTGGGAGAAAAGATAGGTTTTAGAAAAGATCATGTGATCATGGTTGAAAGGACTGATCTCCTGGATAAGCAATCAAGAGCATTCAAAACAGAGCTTGCAAAAATTGCCGGAGTGGAATCGGTAAGCGGCACCACTGCTATGCCCGGGCAACAAAACTTTTTCGGAGTCAGTTACCAGGAAGTTGGCTCTAAAGAACAGGTAACTGGCCGCGGGATTTTTGTAGATGATTCCTACGCCAAAGTCCTGGGTCTTGAACTGAAAGAAGGAAGATTTTTTTCAAGAGATTTTTCAACAGATTCGCTGGCGTTGGTCCTGAATGAAAAAGCTGTTTCCGAAATGAAACTGAAAAATCCGGTTGGAGCAAGAATCACAACTCCTGATCCATTTTTAAATGCTCCCGACGGCAGCCCATATACCTACACGGTTATCGGCGTTGTGAAAGATTTTCATTTTCAATCATTGCATGAGAAAATTGCACCGCTATTCTTTAATTATTTAGGGAAATTCGGCGACGTAGCGAACACAACAGCCTTGCGCATTAAGGGGGCGGACTTTAGAAATGCAGTAGCGCAAGTCGAGAATGTCTGGAAGAAATTCGTAAAGAACCGTCCTTTTCATTACGCTTTTCTCGATCAGACATTGGCAAGGCAATATCACAGTGAACAAACCACGCAAAAGATCTTTACCATTTTTTCTTCTCTCGCCATTTTCATTGCGTGCATTGGCTTGCTGGGGCTGGCGGCTTATACGACGCAACAGCGCACGCGGGAGATTGGCGTGAGAAAAGTGCTGGGCGCCACAGTGGGCAATATTTTCGCGATGCTTTCAAAAGATTTTCTGA
>VBAQ01000115.1 GCA_005883765.1 Bacteroidota bacterium | reverse complement strand
TCAGGGATAGCATCGCTTTCCAGTACGATGGAACCGGCCGGTTAGCATCGGAAACCGATTATAGCGATGTTGGTTTTGGAATGGATCCTTCCACAAAAACGAAATATAGCTATGCAGGCAATAACCTGGCAGGAGAAAAAATCTATTCGTATGACGCTAACGGCTCGACCTTTCAACTTGAAAATACGTACACTTATGAGTATGACTCCAAAATTAACCCGTTGCAATTTGCTACGGAAGGAGCTGTGCTAAATATGAATCCATTTTATTCGGCAAATAATATTACAAGAACAATACTCGTAGCCTCGGATCCTGCAGATAATTATGTTTCCGTTGAGACGTTTACCTACACTTTATCAAACAGGCCTGCTACTTCAACAAGTGTTACAGGGAGTGATACATCAACAACGACTTATTATTATCAGTGAAAAAATTTGACTGAAATTTATCCATTGACTTTCCGGTACATTTATAAATGCGTTCCTATTCTTATCTGAACACAGCCGAACAAATCCTTGATCACTATGATGGAAAAGAACCATTTGCTTCTTTTCTAAAAAAATTCTTCAGCCAGTATAGGAAATACGGTTCGAGGGACAGAAAGCAGATCGGTCATCTTTGTTATTGTTACTTCAGATTAGGAAAATCGTTGCCGCAAGTTCCGACGCAGGAAAGAATATTGATCGGTCTGTTTTTGTGTTGCACTGAATCAAATGAAATATTGGAACAATTACGACCGGAATGGAATGAGAAATTTCACTTGGTCTTAGGGAAAAAATTATTAATTATTAATTATTCATTATTAATTACTGATGCTTTTCCGTGGAAAGAAGAATTGAGCGAGGGTATAGATTATGAAAAGTTCTGTCGATCTTTTTTTACACAGCCCGACTTATTTTTAAGATTGAGGCCTGGCTACGAAGGTGCGGTGAAAGAAAAAATATCAGGCGCCAAAATCAGCTTTCGGGAGATTAACTCCTCGTGTCTTGCAGTGCCTAATACGACCAAGGTGAAGACGATAATCGAATTGGATAAAGAAGCAATTGTGCAGGACCTTAACTCTCAGAAAATAGGAAATTATCTTAAATTGTCGATTGCCTCCCGATCGCTATCGGGATGCCAATTGCCCGTTGCAGTTTGGGACTGCTGCGCAGGCAGTGGTGGGAAATCTTTATTGCTATACGACCTTGAGTCAAATATCGATCTTACAGTTTCAGACGTAAGAGAATCTATTCTCATCAATCTTAGAAAGCGATTTACAAACGCGGGAATAAAAAAGTACAAGTCATTTGTGGTTGATCTAACTCAAGCCAATTCTCCATGGCCAATTCTCCACGGCTCCGCAGGGACATCTTCGAGGCGTGCTTACGAACCATTCATAAACACCATCGGCGGACAATTCGATCTGATTATCTGCGACGCCCCGTGCACCGGCTCAGGCACGTGGAGTCGAACCCCCGAGCAGTTGTATTTTTTTGATGAGAAAAAAATTCAACCATACTCTGTCCTCCAGAAAAAAATTGTTTCACGTGTTATACCGAATCTGAAACCTGGAGGTGTGCTTTTGTACATTACATGCTCCGTTTTTAAAAAAGAAAATGAAGAGGTTGTCGACTTCATAAAAAAACAATTCCATCTGGAACTACTCAAAATGCAATTGCTAAAAGGTTATGATAAAAGAGCTGACAGCATGTTTGTGTCAGTGCTAAGGAAGTCTCTATAATTTTATTAATTCCTTTGAAGCAAGCAATTGGCTTCCGTTGTAGACCGAAACGATATACTTTCCCCGCGCCAATCGATAGACCGGTAAGTCGAAATTCGCAATCCCGGTTGCCTTTGACCGGGCAAATTGCAGTACAGTTCTGCCTCTCATATCCGAAATGTAGATGCCCAAATTGTTGATGGGATAAAGCGTTTCAATTCGTAAAGTAAAATGACTGGGGGCAGGATTCGGAATGATGTTTATTTTTTCAGTATTTGGATTCACTGGATTAACACCAGTGGGAACGCAGGACAGGCCCAATGAAATATTCACAGTGTCGAGGTAAACGGCCATAAAACTCGCCGCAGCCGTATCTACAATTTCCCGAATTCGGTAGCTGACCGTTCCAGCCTGCACACTAATTAGCGTGTCCGTCTTTTGATAGGTGTGGTTTGCCAGGATAGAAACATTTGATTGGGCGGGAACGTCAGCGATCTTGGTGAAGTTCGTTTCCCCAAAACTTTTTCTTTCTATTTCATACCGCATGGATGAGACGTCCTTGCTGGTCCAATTCAACGTGGTTTTGCAATTGCCGATGTTTCCATTTGCGGTTGAAAAATCCTGCAGCAAGTTTACAAATGCCGTTTTCATATTGGGTACTCCGTAACCGGTCCTTGGATTCGGATTATTGACGCTATCGCCTGCGAGCCATAAAGCAGATCTTATTTTCATGTTATTAAATTCCGGAAAGCCTTGCCACATGCAAGTGGCGAGGCCGGCCATATTCGGACATGCAAACGACGTTCCGTTGCTTGCACCTATTCCACCTCCTGAAGTCTGCAATACAGCGGCAACGCCTATGGAAGCCACGTCAGGTTTTACCTGGCCGTCAGAAGACGGCCCATAACTCGAAAAGGCGCCAACCACACCAGTTGAACTAACTGCACCCACGGCAATGACACTGTCACCATCCGCCGGGGTGCCCAGGTAATGCCACGTACTGGTGCCACTATTTCCCACAGCCGCAAAGACGAGCAATCCCTTTTTTGCAGCCATGTCAGCGGCGATCGCCGCCATGGTTGTATTGCCGTTCATATCAGCGTACGTGTGATTGAGGCTTGCATTGTCAAAAGTGGTATAGCCAAGAGAAGTTGAGATCACATCAGCACCCGAACTATCCGCGGCCTCCGCTCCGCACGACCAATTCAATTCTTCAATTGGATATTCACTTGCATTGTCCTCTGTCTGATACAACCAGAAACTTGCCCGCGGTGCCTTGCCTATAAATTGCCCCGGGATATTGGCGACAATAGTTGAAAAGCAAGACATGCCGTGGCTGCCATCATTGGAAACATTTTGTTCATGAGCTACAAAATCCCACGTTCCTAAAACCTGGTTATTTGCATTGGCGCTGTCAAATGCATGAAAGGTTGGAGAAGTGTAATTATTAAAACCGTTGTCAAGCATGGCGATTTGCATGCCTTGTCCTCTGAGCCCGATGTTATGCAGAAACTCCCCGTTGTGTAGATGAATTTCGTTAAATGAAGCCGTTCCATAATTGTAGTAGTCACTCGCTGTTCGCTCAGTTCTCGAATTCGTATTTAGCAGCGTGAAATTAGATTCGATATTTTGTTTATTGTTGAGGTCTACAGGAACAGGATTTCCCATTCTTGATGCGATCCCGGATGTTGACTGAACAAAGGAAAAACCATTTATTGAAGTAATGGCATTGGCATCTGATGTCTGAATTGTAACAGCGTTAAGCCATTTGGAAATATTTAGCAGAGTTACATTAGGTACGTTCTTTATCTGCGTAACGTAGGAAGGATTTACCGGCAAGTCGGCGCTGTCAATCGCTATTCCGTATCGGGTTCTCCGGTCTATCGCACGTTGTGATAAATAAGCAATGGGATTTGAAAATGTGTAGGGAGTTCCATTTTTGTCGTTCAGTCTTACAATGTAGCGAGTAAATTGTGCGTCTGCCCCGATCCTAAAAATTCCAGTGAACAAAATAGCGGCTAAGAAATACTTCATCAGTTTTTACTTTAGAGTACCTGAATCAAATTTAACTAAAACAAACTGAAGACTAGTTTATGAGTGATGATAATGGAGGTGAAAATTATTCCTATTTCCAAGCCTTGCTTTAATTATGGTCGACCATCCACATTTTAATTCCAAATCCAATTCTGTAGGGGTCGTACGTATTGGGAGGAGTGAAGTTGGGTTGTTGTTCCCACATTGTGAGTTCACGATAAACCAGCCCAATGTTTTTTGAATAAATTTCTTTAGCAAAATTCAGCGACCCGTAATCCGACGGCGAAGTGACCGGGTCCGATTCGTCCTCTTCCTGAACGGTATAAACATCGTTGTAAGTTTTTCCCTGTATAGTGAGCGATGATTGAAACCCTCCGTCAAAATAAAATTCCCAATCACCCATGTTATCATCATTGCTGAAACCATATATAGACCCGTAGGGGTCATCGCCAAGATAACTATTGCCCTTCCATTTATTTCCGTCTCGCACTGGTGTATGAAGCTTTATCACTCGCAGGTTATCTTCTATCACTTCCACGTGATCATCAAGAACGGTGATAAAATAGGCCCCATTAGGTTGCCAGGGTTGAGTGCCCGCCGTATCAGTAATATATGTATACACACGAATGCTGGGTCTGTCAAGATTATCGGTTATGGCTGCATTCACTACATGTTTCACCAGGTATTTGTGTATCTCGGTGGTCCGCCCAAAATTCGTAAATACAGTGGAGTCGACACGATATGTGATGTATTTGCCCGCTTGCAGGGGCATGATCAGTTCTGTCAAACGCTCTTTTTGATAGTCGGTGTCATCAATGACCTCGACTTTCTTTTTGCAGGAAAAAACACCGCAGACGACCAGGGCTAAAATTGTACAACTCGCGAGTAAAGATATTCTCATAAGAAGGCCTGAGTTTTTACGGTACAAATTTTTGGATTAAAGCTACAAAACAAAAGCGGGAGACATAATTTCCCCGCTTAAAAACGATTTTCTGATGTCATTATTGCCCGTTTTGACTTCCGAGTTCAGAGTCTGGAGTTCAGAGTTCCGAGTCTGGAGTTCAGAGTTTGAAGTCCGAAGTTCAGAGTTTGAAGTCCGAAGTCAAGACTTCCTGACTCCCGACTCCTAACTCCTAACTCCTAACTCCCGACTGAATAATTCCTCCGCCGATCACATCGTCATCTTCATAAAACACGGCACTTTGACCAGGTGCAATGCCTTTTGCATTTTCATAAAAACGTACCCGTACTGACAGGGCCTGCCCTGTCCCGGAGGGCAACGGATATAAATTCGATAACGTTCCTTTGTCTTTATAACGAATTTTCGTGACAGCTTCCATGCCTGGAGTAATTGAATCATATTTTATTAAATTCAACTTGCTTACCAGCATTTCATTTTGTTCCAAATCGTTTTCATCGCCCAGCATAACAGTATTTGATTGCGGATCGATTTTCGTAACAAATACGGGTTTTCCAAACGCCATATCCAACCCTTTGCGCTGGCCAATGGTATAAAACGGATAACCTTTGTGCGTGCCCAAAATATTTCCATGCTTGTCAACGAAATTTCCTCCATTCACTTTTTCTTGCAATCCACTCACTCTTCTTTTCAAAAATCCGCGGTAATCATTATCCGGAACGAAACATATTTCATAGCTCTCACTTTTGTTGGCTAACTCCGGATAACCATAATCATAAGCCATTTGCCTGATCTCTGTCTTCCGATATGTTCCTAATGGCAGTAAAGTTCTGCCTAGGAGATCCGGTTGTAATCCCCACAGCACGTAGCTTTGGTCCTTTGTTTCATCAACGGCCTTAGTCACGACAAACCTTCCATTTTCGTGTTGGCGAATCTTTGCATAGTGTCCCGTGGCTATAAAATCGCAACCCAAAGCATCAGCCCTTTTTAATAACGCTCTCCATTTGATATGTGTATTGCACAAGACACAAGGATTGGGTGTACGGCCAGCGAGATATTCTTCTACAAAATTGTCGATCACAAAATCGCCAAACTCTTCACGGATGTCAAGAATAAAATGGGCAAATCCATGTTGTACGGCGGCCATGCGGGCATCATTGAAGCTATCGAGGTTGCAGCAACCGGTTTCTTTTTTGCTCCCACCGCTGCTTGAATAATCCCATGTTTTCATAGTAATCCCCACCACTTCATAGCCTTCATCATTGAGCATGAGAGCTGTAACGGTACTATCGATACCACCGCTCATTGCCACCAAAACTTTTCCTTTACGACTCATAAAAAAAATGCAAACCTCAAATATACACCGATAAAGTCAATGCTTGTTGCGGTTTGCTTTAGCACTTATAATTGGTAGAGCCAAATTCTCTGTACCTTAATAGAAATTAGGTGTATGAAAAAAATATGTCTTTTATGCACGATCGCTTTGCTCTTTGTAAGCTGCAATAATAATAAAACAAGCAGTGCAGAAAGTTCAGAAAAAAAATCAGGCGATGCATCTTCGGTTACGGGTGAAAATGTTATTAGCTTCAAAGTGAATGGCGATCAAGTAACAACCAGCGGCTGGAACATCCGTCTTTTACATGGAGTAACCAATCCGATGTGTGGATGAATATTACTACCGATATGCATAAGGAAAAACGCACCATTAATGTGAACCTGAATGGGGCAAAGCCCGGCAGTTATGACTTTGAAGAAGGCGGTGTCATCATGGAAAAATCACATGGTTCATATCATTCCGATTACAGTGACCCTTCAGGTTCTTATTCATTTGTCGGTGGTTCGTTTGTAATAACAGATGTAGATACGGTGCATCACATTGTAAATGGAACGTTTTCAGTGACAGCAAAAAATACGAAAGGCGAAACAGTAAATATTACCGACGGAAAAATTATTAAGGGTGCATTAAAACCCGGCATCATTAGTTTATAAGGAGCTTAGATAAATCAAAGATTCGGCCCTATCCTGACGGATGGGAGTCAACAAAAACGACAAAGCTTGTTTTGCGTGCGGGCAATGTTATTGTGAGTGGCAGTACCAGCACACCCACCACTGCAACTGCTGAGCCTTTACCTTCTGCAATGAAAGAGTCAGCCATCACCAAAAAAATGGAAACATCGGTAGCAGATGTCAATATGAGAATAATAGCAATGCCCAACCCCAACAAATACAAATTTCAAATTAATCTTGAAAGGCAATAATCAAAAAGATCAAATAAAAATGTTGGTAGTTGACATGTATGGAAGAATCATAGAACAAAGAATGTTGCGGAACGAACAAACAATAACAACGGGAGATAAATATCGACCTGGAGTTTACATTGTCAAATTCGTACACGGTGATCAGAGTAAGCAACTCAAAGTCATCAAACTTCCGAATTAATTAAATCGTGAATTTCAGTGAACTGTCCCGACTTGTCGGGACAGTTTTTTTAGTTACAAACCATTTCAACCAACTAACTTATTTGACGATATTTTTTAGTCACCCATTTAGGAACAGGAGTTTTTTCCTAAATTAACAGGTGTTATGCCCCTCACCCGGACTATCTATCTGCCGTTGTTTATTTTGTTTGTGTTTTTGCACGCAAATTATTTTTCTTTTTCTCAAACTTCATCTTATCCAATTAAAGAGTGGGTAAAAAAACTCGGGGACACACGCGGGTCTGCTTCATCAGGAGTCAATGAGGTGTTAGCTGCCGTAAAAAACAAAGATTCAGTCGAAGGATTCAGGATTTTTAATGAAGTGGAAAAGCGAGGCAACGTTAGAAACAATTACTTCAAAGCCCGATTTGATGCAGTAAAAATGATGTGGATGCGCACGTGGCAACGGCAGCATCAGCACGAAGAACAGGTTAACGAATTGGCGAGGCAAGCGTTGAACGCGGCTTATGAAACCAATAACGATTCTCTTATTTCCGAAATGGCCTGGATCTATGGCATCGCATGCTATCAAGACGAAAGAACAGAACCGGCGGCCATGTATTTGTTATTTGCCGCGGAGCTGGACGAGAAGATTGGGAGGATCCCTGATGCTGACAAATGCTTGTGGCTTGGCGCTACTCTTTATAAAACCAGGGATTATAGAAAAGCAATGTATTACACACTTGCCTCTATTCAACGGGAAGCTGACAAGTCAACCCATGGCAAACGTCTTGTTCTTAGCCGTTACAACACCGTTGGCGTGTGTTATCAAAGAATAGGCAATTACGATTCCGCCTTTTACTATTACGATATAGCTATGAAAATGGCGGATGAGCTAAACGATACTCTTTGGAAAGCGATTATTTCCGGTAACAAAGGACAGATATATTACCTACAGAAAAATTATGCCTTTGCAAAACCGCTATTGATTTTTGATTACAGCATAAGCAAAGACCGCGATGAGCAGATCAGTGCAGCTAATTCGCTGCAATGGGTAGCCAGAATAGACCTGGCAGAAAGGAAGAAGGACAGTGCGTTAATTCGGATAAAAGAGGCTCTTCGTCTAATGCAAAAAAAGACTGACCAGTCCTTGGCTTACTATTGGCAAAATGTGTATTACGCAGCAGCTGACGTGTACCGGGCCTTTGGAAATAATGACAGTGTTTACAAATACTCTGAGTTATACAACAATCTTCATGACTCAATTGAAAGGGCGGTTGCGGACAGCAGGCTGGAAATTTCGCGAATCAAACTCGACAATTTGCAAAATGCGCTGGCGATAAAGAATCTCCAAAAGGAAAAAGAAGCGACGGAGTTAAGACGAAATTTTGTCTTGCTTGCAATTGTACTGGTTGCTGTCATTGCTATATTCCTGCTTTACCGGCAACGCCAACATCTCGCATATAAACAACACATAGCAGAGACTGAGGTTGAAGCAGCGAGGCAGCAAATGGAACTTTTCAAACAAAACATGATTGAAAAAGCCACCCTGATCGAAAAATTACAGGAACAGGTGCAGGTCAAAGAAACGACTGCTGAACAGATGCAAATCATTGATGAGCTGTCGCAGCAAACAATACTCACCGAGGCCGATTGGGATAAATTCAAAAAACTCTTTGACAAAATTTACCCGGGGTTTTTTATAAAGTTAAAGGAAAAGGCCACTGATATTACTATCGCGGAACAACGAATGGCCGCTCTTACCCGTTTGCATTTAACTCCAAAACAAATGGCTTCCATGCTTGGAATATCTCCACTCAGCGTTCATAAAACCCGTCAACGACTTCGTCAACGTCTACATGTGACCGCTGACAACAATCTGGAAGAAATGATCACTTCGTTATAATCTCTTTTTTCATAACTACTAATTTGTTCAAAACGAAATGGTTTTGAAAGGTTGTCAACTTTCTGTCCCACAGTGTCAACATATTGTCTCAGCCCTGTCAACATTTTGTATGCTTGAAAATTTGGTATCGGCTATTCGGCGAGCTTAATTTTAGAAAAAGAAAAAAATCAGAAGATAAAACGATGTATGACGAAGAAAAATGTATCAATGATCGTGGTCGTGTTACTCGCCCTGCTGTTGATTGCTTTTGTGATTTGGATGTTCGATAAAAAGATTGAAGGCATCGAAAAGAAAATAAAAAATCCTGTTACTCAATTAACCCAAAAGTTCACTTCTGATACTTGAATTTAATTTTTCAATTAACTAAACAAAAACATTATGAGAAAGATTTCCTTCTATTCAACGAGCAAAGCGTTTAGGGCATTCCTTATTTTATGCTTGTTAAGTTGCCAGGTTGCAAATGGTCAGGCATGGGTAAGTATGGCCAACTTTGCTGCCGAAGATATCAGCGTAGGAAAAGGAGGCGTGGTTTGGGCCACCGGTAAAGACGGGAATGTTTATAGATGGACCGGGCTGAGTTGGGAAAACATGAAATGGCCTGGCACGCGTATCGCAGTGGATGTGGACGGATCGGCATGGGCCATTCACCCGAAAGGTTACATCTATAAGTACAATGCCACTACAGGAAAGTTTGACGCGATGGCCGATCAAGCAATAGACATCGCTATTGGTGCCAACGGAAGTATTTGGAAGATTGGAATTAATAAAACGGGCAATGATTATGATATTTATCAATGGAACGGTACGAATTGGACTAATGTACCTGGTGGCGCAGTTCGAATTGCCGTGGATCCGTCCGGGAAAGCGTGGGTCGTGAATAGTGCTGGTACCGTGTACAGTTATGAAAATGCTGGATGGACACAGAGACCAGGGAGTGTTAAAGATATCGCGGTCGGCGCAAACGGATCGATGTGGTGTACTGCACTGGATGGAGGAATTTATCAATGGGACGGCAATAATTGGGTTTTGAAAACCGGAGCAGCGGTAAATATTTCTGTTACTCCTGACGGAAACCCATGGGTAGTAAATAGCGCCGGAACAGTATGGAGAGTAGGCCCGGCGAAAACTATTCAATCGAGATCCATTTTCCCAAACAGGGACTATTGGGAGCAGCGAGTAATAGGATCATTGATGAAAGACCCGAAACAGCTGGATCCTAATTTCACGTATATCCCTCCCTCCGATTTAGTTCAAAAAGCGCTTGCTAGGTTGGCGCTTAACGCAACCGAATCGTTTTATGCGGGGAATACGGTGATCACTCCGGAAAATGCTGTAGTACAAATCAACAATTCTTCGATAATTCGCAATGGAATTTATGGCATACTCTCCATTGGCATTTTTGAAGAACTAAAAAAGAATGACACTGACGAGCAAGCTCTGGCGCTTAAATCCTGGGCCACGGAAATTTATAAGAGTATGAAGGTTCGTATTGCTTATGCGATCTTACAGGAGTATGAAAAATGGAAAAGAGATCCTTGCAGCTATACGGCAGAAGGCTACAAGCGTCCTCCGGATTGCTCTTTGAATGAATGGAATTTTGCAACCTGGTTTGCTGCCCATAGACCTCCTGAGGATATTTTGGTAAGAGCCGGAATGAAAGGAACACTTTCAAGCAATGCAGATGATATTGCTGCGGGTGTTGCCGTCGGCGCAGCCGCCTGTGCAATGGTTGCCGCCTTCGGAATTCTCACATCGGTGATGACTGTTGGCGCTGCTGTTGCGGAAATTTCTCTTAATGTGGCTTTGGCCGCCGGGATCGCTACATTAGGAATAGGTGCTGTCGGTTTTGTCGCAGCACCTGTGGTGGCGGCAATTTTAAGTGTTGTAGTAGGCACCATTGAGGGCTTTCGCGTAGTGGAGGCCGAGAAAATAGAACCGATGCTAAAAATGAAATTAGGTGCTGCAATGACCGACCCGATTAATATTGTAAACACAATTGCCGATTCAATTTCAAGAAGCGTGTTTTTTGTTGCCTTGCAGGAAGCCGCAATTCATAAATTTCACGTCTTGAAAAGAAGAGATATAAAGGGAGAAGTGAGATTTTACTGCCAGGCTGGCTACGTGTCAAAATTTAAATTGTCATATACAGCGCTTGACAACAGTGTTCCACTTTATACGGCTCTTCCGAAAGACAAGCTTTATGAATTTACCACTGAAGAACTTCCCGTTGGGCGTGAACAGTCGTTCGAGCTACCTTACGACTCGAGAAATATAAAAGTGCAGGGTTGGTATGCTGCCGCAGGATGGAAAGAATTCTTAAATCAATCAATTGCAGCTCCCACTTTTTTGTGTTACACCTCTTACGGAACAATATTCGACGCAAAATATAAAACAGATTGTCCCGAAGTTGGTAGCA
>VBAQ01000114.1 GCA_005883765.1 Bacteroidota bacterium | reverse complement strand
CCAACAGAACTTGAGTCGAGGCGAGGCACGGGCTTGTTTTCATTTGTTTGGTATAAAGTGGAAATAACCATTCCGCAAACAATCGGCGAATTGAATACTGCCGGTACAACGGCAGTGTTTGAAATTGTAGTTGATGACTATAGTGAAATCTGGGTAAATGGTAAACAATCACAAGCCTTTGGTCAAAGTGGAAATGGTTTGATTGCCGGATACAATACAAGAAATCGTGTCATACTAACCAACGATGCAGAGCCTGGACAAAAATTCAACATTGCAATTCTTGGAATCAATGGAGCCATTGGGAAATTACCGGATAATTATATCTGGGTGCGCAATGCAGTGATTGATTTTTACAAGGAATGGCCGTCAAATAGCTCATGGAAAGATATCGGAAAGATTTACACTATTGACGAAAAGCTGAACAGCATCATTTCACCGGGAACAAAAGTTGAGAAAGTCGCCGACGGTTTCCAATTTACGGAAGGGCCCGTATGGCATCCTGATGGTTACCTGTTGTTCAGTGATCCGAATACGAACACAATTTATCGCTACAATCCGAAAGATCGCAACGTGACTGTTTACATGAGTCACAGTGGTTATTCGGGAGTAGATATTGGTGAGTATGGACAGCCTGGTAGCAATGGTTTAACAATTGATAAAGAAGGAAGATTAATTATTGATCAGCATGGAAACCGCCGGGTGATAAGAATTGAAAAGAAAGGACCTGTGACGGTGCTGGCAGATAAAATTGATGGAAAAAGATTCAACAGTCCGAATGACGTAGTATTGAGAGGCGACGGAACTATTTACTTTACTGATCCTCCCTATGGTCTTCCAAACTTCTTTCATGATAAAAGAAAAGAACTGGATTACTCCGGAGTATTCATGATAAAAAACGGGAAGGTTCAGGTAGTATCAAAAGACCTTGGTGGACCCAACGGACTCGCATTTTCTCCGGATGAAAAATATTTCTACGTCACCAATTGGGACATCCGTGACATTCATCATACAAAAACAATCTGGCGATACGAAGTAAAACCAAATGGCACATTGACTAATGGAAACGTATTCTTTGATTTCAATTTTACCGAAGGTGATGAGGCATTAGATGGGTTAAAAATTGACAAGGAAGGAAATTTGTTTGTCTCAGCTCCCGGTGGTTTATGGATCCTTTCTCCCGAAGCAAAATTGCTTGGAAAAATTGTAACTCCAGAACGTCCTTCTAACATGGCCTGGGGTGATGAGGATGGGAAAACATTGTACCTGACTGCACATAGCAGTTTGTATAAAATAAAAATCAGTACAGGCGGAAAATTTTCCTGGCAATAAGGCCTCCTTCCGATCCCGATTAGTCGGGACAATCAGCGCACAAACCCGGATATATAAACATCAAAATATTTTTATGGTAAACAAAACAGTCATCGTTACGGGGGCTTCTGGAAATCTCGGAAAGGCAATAGTTGATAAATTTATTACTGAGGGATACTTCGTAATTGGGACGGTAATTCCCAATGACACCGTGACCTTCAATTATCCGCGTGATAGATTTGAAAAAGTTGTTGTTGATCTTTTGAATGAAGAAGATTCCCAAAAATTTGTGGAGTCAGTTGTTTCAAAACATGGAAGTATTGATGTAGCAGTTTTAACTGTTGGCGGATTCGCCGCAGGCAAAATTACAGAAACGAAAACATCAGATGTTAGCAAACAATACAAGCTGAATTTTGAAACCGCATACAATATAGCGAGACCATCGTTTACACAAATGACGAAGCAAAGCAGTGGCCGCATTTTTATTATTGGTTCAAGACCCGGACTTGATGCTAAGAGTGGAAAAGGTATGGTGGCTTATGGTCTTGCCAAGTCACTTGTATTCCGCCTCGCAGAATTGTTAAACGATGAGGCCAAAGGAAAAAATGTAGTTACCAGCGTAGTAGTTCCGAGCACAATTGATACTGAGACCAATCGCAAAGCAATTCCCGCTGCTAATTTCGGTGATTGGGTAAAAGCTGAACAAATTGCCGATGTTATTCATTATTATTCCACTGATACAGCTTCAGCATTGCGTGAGCCAGTGATCAAGGTTTATAATAATGCCTGATGGATTCAGTAAAAGAGCTCTCCAGAGCTATTCTTCAAAAATTTTATGCTCATGATGCTGACCATGTTTTTACAGTTGCCATTAGTGGCATTGATGCATCAGGTAAAGGCTATGTTACAAAACTTGTTGAAGATGAATTGAAGGGTCATGGATTGAAAGTTGCCAATATAAATCTTGATCCCTGGCAAAACCCAATTCCCATCCGGTTACAAAAGGAAAACGCCGCAGAAAATTTTTACCAGAATGTTTTTAGATGGGATGACGTTTTTAAAGAGCTAATCATTCCTTTAAGAAAAACTGGAAACATTTACCACCATGCAAGGTTAATACGAACGGATGCAGACCGCTATTACGACTTAACATTTGATTATAAAACAATTGATGTTTTACTGATCGAAGCTATCTTTCTTCTCCAGGAAAAGTATTTAGATCATTATGACTTTACCGTTTGGATTGAGTGTTCTTTTGAAACCGGACTAAAGAGGGCTATTGAACGCAATGTTGAAAAATTAGCTTTGGAGCAATTGATACACGATTACAATACTTACTATTACCCGGCTCAACGTTATCATTTTGGGAGAGACTGTCCTAAAGTCCGTGCTGATATTATTCATTGCAACGACTAACTTGTAAAAACTGTACGCCAGGGGACAGTTAATTTTTGTTAGGCAATGTAAATTTGAGAAAGATCTAAAATTAATTTTTATGACTGCTCATCTTTTACAAGGAAAAAAAGTATTGATCACTGCCGGCCCTACAAGGGAAGCAATTGATCCCGTTCGCTATATCAGTAATCATTCAAGTGGTAAAATGGGTTATGCTATTGCTGAAAAAGTTTTAGAGCTGGGTGCAGAAGTTGTTTTGATTTCTGGCCCCGTAAATATTCAGCTGCAACACCCAAGGATAAGAATAATAAAAGTGAATGCAGCTTCAGAAATGTACCTCGCTTGTTGCAAGGTTTTTGAAGAAATAGATATTGCGGTATTTGCTGCTGCGGTTGCTGATTACAGGCCGGCAAAAGTATCGGAGCAAAAAATTAAAAAGGACGAGGCTTCGTTTACTATAAAAATGGTGAAGAATGTTGATATTGCTTATGAATTTGGTAAAGTAAAAACTGATAACCAGATTTCGGTAGGCTTTGCGCTTGAGACCAATGATGAGATAGCCCATGCAAAGAACAAGCTGCAGAGAAAAAATTTTGACATGGTTATTCTCAATTCTATGAATGACGCAAATGCCACCTTCGGCTATGATACAAATAAGATAACAACCATTAACAAGAATCTTGTACAGAAACCATTTTCGTTGAAACAAAAGACGGAAGTAGCAAAAGATATTGTTCGTGAAATTTCTTCTTTGTTAATGAGGCAGTTTGAATACGAAGAGATAAGGGCTTTTGAGTAATTTCGTAAATGCGGGAGAAAAAACAAATCTGTTTCTTATTTCTTTTCATTTCTCCTTTCTTCATTTTTGGCCAGAAGCCCAGGAAAAATTTTGAATCTGAAAGCCTTTCCCAACAATCTATTTCTGACTTAAATCGCGAATTTGGAAAGAAGAAGCGTTATCCGCAACGGTATGAAATGCAGGTTCTGCTCGCACTCTCTTATTATCCCGAATTAAAGAATACTTCCATTTCTTTTCGGATCAGGGAAAGACATACGCCTTTGGATACAAGATCTACATGGCTGGGATTATTAGAACCCCGAAAGAAACGGCAATATGTGATTACAATAAGCGATAGCAGCGAGCCTATGCTAACTCCCATACTTTTTAAAAATTTACCTTTCAGTGCGCAGGTTGGGGTAATTGGTCATGAGCTTGGCCACGTAAACTGATTTCTCTTCAATGTTCACTTCGCAAATATTAAAACATGCAATCAGAAATGTTTCTTCAAGATATATAGATCGCTTTGAATTCAAAACAGATAGTATTTGCATTGCTCATGGATTAGGATACCAATTATTAGCGTGGAGCAGCTTTGTACGTCAAAAAATGCACAGAGAGAACTGGGATGGGGCAAATTATGTTCATCAGCCGATGGAAAGGGAAAGATAGATGAACCCATCAATGATCAGGAAAAAAATTTCTGATAATCCGATTTATTATTACTGAATCTTGCATCCCGGTGCTGCACATTCTATAGTTGCTATATCATCCCGAATCAAATTAAGATAGGAAATACGATTGATCTTTTGTTTGTCTTTTACATACATCACAATCCAATCATCGTATTTTACCAGTCTTGCTTCAATTTCTGTTGGCTCAGCTACGTAGTTCTGCACAGCCTCATTCATTTTTTCACCATTAGGACCAACAACCAGGTAATAATTGCTTTCTCCTTTCGCGTTTTGAATATGAAACACCGGCGGTATGCCACCAAGTATGCAGCGTATAGCACAATCACGATGCGGTTTTCCCTCGCCAGGTTTCATCACCCCAAAATAACATTTGGGATCAACTATTTCTCCTTTGATTTTCTGCGTACCCAGTTCTTTTAACTGAGGAAGAAGTTCTGCCGAAGCTGTTTGACCAACGCTTATTACAGGGTTGTCATTTTTATCAATCTGTAAAATTGTTTTGCCATCATTATAAAGCAGGGTGCCCTTTAGAGTGACTTCTTTTTTATCAAGCCTGATAGCTTTTGCTTTTTCAATGTCCGCAATAATTCCATCTGCTCCATGTTTTCCATAGCCAACCAATGGAAAGGTTATGTAGGAAAGATTACCCCAAATGTCCCTTCCATTTACTACTTTAACAGATGGCACCGGCTGATTGAAGTAAATGCCTTTTACTTCGGTTAATTTTCCAAATTCAAATGTGCTTGTTGAAAATTTTTTTTGCGATAAGGCCAGTGTTATGCTGATAACAATTACGAAAGCAACAAGCAAAATCAAATATTTCTTGACAAAGTTTGAAAAACTATTTGGTGCCTTTGGCATCCATCCTATGTAAAACTCGGCCTCCCCGTCCGGCTTCCTCTCCAGAGGAGAGGGAGGGCCAGAATCTTTTGCCTTGACATATCATTTTATATTTCAAATATTAGTGAGTTCTAAAGTCTTCCCTTCGGGGAGATTTAGAGGGGCTTGTATCACTGCTCCAGGTCTTTCGGTTCCTTCGGGATATGGTTTCGGATTTATCCAAACTTTCTTTCCTTCTAATTTCACATCATAAGTGCTTACTTTTTCTTTGAAAGGCGGCGGTGATTGACCATTGTGGGGCAGGTATTGATAGCCATGCCAGGGGCAGGTAATACAGCCGTCAATCACCTTCCCTTCGCCTAAGGGACCGTTCTGATGTTTGCAGACATTATGTACTGCGAATAATTTTCCACCCGTTTTATAAACAGCAATTCTTTCTTTTTCAATACAGAACATTTTAGCCCTGTCTTCTTCAATTTCGTTCAAATCACACACCATAACAAACCCATTCCATTCGTTGTCTCCTGTAAGGGACGATGAATGCTTAACGTTGAATTTGATATTGTCTTTTTTCACCTCACGAAAACCGGCAATTAAGTGAAGAGCTATCAAAGTGCCGGAACCGACAACAAGAATGATTACAAATACGGGATTGGTTTCATACTGTATTACTCCAAGCATCACATGCATTACAATAAGGAAATAAGCCACATAAACAAACATGTGCAGTGTCTTCCAAACTTTCGGTGAAAGATTATGCAGCCAGAAATCATGACTGGTAATTGCCATCAAAAAGAAAATCAGCAATGCAAAAAACCCGAGGGCCTGAAAAGGAAATGCGGACACAGAACCAAATCTGGTGTTTGAAGTAAACAAAGACACAATCGGAGTTACATTGCCAAGGGTATGAAACTGCATAATGCTGAACATGCCGTGAACAGAAGCTATAAAAAACATCGTCACTCCTAAATGCCGCCGGTTATATAAAAGTGGTAAGAATTTTTTATTGATGCGAGCCAGCGGACCAATACTAAGAATAATATGAAGTAGCAATACTGCCAGCGTTGACGTGGAACGAATCAAAAGAGTTTCGAAAGTAACCTGTGGGTTGAAGCTAAGATTCAGGCTTATGAATATTGCAAGATACGTTGCACAGAAAGCAAAGATGATCCAATCATAATGCTTTTTCTGCCGGTTCCATAATACTGCCTGGTATGACGCACTCATAAAACCCTCCTAACTTCCCAAACGGAAAGAATTTTAGAACTTAACTGAATCAATAATTTTTTCATGAATAAAATCGTAGAGAAAGAATTTTGGTTTTTCATTTATTGAATCTTTTTGTAGGGGAAAATAATAAGTTCCTTTTGCTTCAATTCTACCAATCAATTCTGCTGATTCAATTCCTTTGTGCGCTGCAGCGGTTTTATAAATAACTGCAGAAGGAACTGAAAGAACATTCTTATTGATCCATTCCAATTGCCGAGCGCCTGAATCATTACTTCTTAATCGGACCAGGTAATTTTCTTTTTCTACCGAAAGAATAATTTTAGGCAAAGCCTGCTCCGAAGTCGGTTGCGATACATTATTATAAACTGGCTTTTTTATTGATAGCCATGCGGTGACAATGCCGGTAGGGATCAAGAGCAGCAATGCTGACCAAATTTGTAAATGTCTTTTTCGTAATGGCCTAATCATGAGTTTCGTTTTTATTAGCCCGCAGCCATTTTTTCAATAATACTGGCCAGAAAACAATAGTCCCTGGAATGATGATTAACCGGAAACCCCATGTCGTTCCCTGTGCTCCATCCGGGTCGATAACTATCACGCCTTTTATTACAAAAGGAATAGCGAACAGAAATCCGAACAAAAGATAAAGACCAACAAATGATAGTATTATTCCTAAAATCATTTCTAATTCGGTTCAATAATTAAAATGCTGTTGAAGCCATTAAATCCATCCGGCTCCCGATATGGATTGTCAAAATCTTCAACCCATGTTTTATCGTCTACAAAAAACTTATAGTGATAACGACCGGCGCTCAACATTCGAATTTCCAGTTGCCACAAACCATTTTTACCAGGCTCCATCAACAATTCATCCTGTGCCCAGTGATTGAATGAGCCTGCTAACGAAATTTGTGATGCACAATCATGCTGAATATAAAAACCAATCGTTTTTTTATCGTGATTAACGTAAGGGGACATATTCGGCTTTGTGATTGTTTCTCTTTTTAAAGTTTTTAATACAGCCTTCCTGGGCTGAATAATGCCGAAGCCCTGTTGCTCAGGCCCAACATCAACTATTCTTTTTGCAGTAGAAAAAAGTATTTCTCGGGTTTGCGCAGGTGTCAGTTCGGGGTTTATTTCAAACAATTGCGCAATAACAGAACTAACAATCGGCGCTGCAAAAGAGGTTCCATCGACATGCATGTAGTGCGGTGAAATGTATTTGCAGTTCCGGATACGTTTCAAAATTTCACCCTTTATAAATTCGATATCTTTTGATTCATAAACGGAATCGTTCAATTCAATGAAAGAACCGAGATATTTCAACTTTGAAATCAATTCTTCATTATTTGCCTGCACCAAATGATAAAGGGCCTCGGCCTCTTTTTGAGCTTTAGTTTCGGGTAATATTGGGGCAGCGATCCAAATAGCGTGAGCTACCAGCTCGGGTTTCATTAACTCATCAACCGTTCTTCCATAAGACGAATGATATAATTTATCAAATGATTGCCCAAGAATATTATTATCATCCACGCCTCCAACCGCGATTACATTCAAAGAGTTTGCAGGGGGCTTTATGGTAGCTTTTTCATGATTACCCACAGCTGCAACAACTACAATTCCTTTGTCAATTAGTTGTTCAGCGATCCTATCAATTTCACTCTGTTTATATGAAACTGTTTCATCACCACTCAGCGAAATATTTATAATGCGAATATTATATTCTTCGTGATTGACCAAAACCCACTTAAGCGCTTTTATAATATTCTCAGTTGTGATCTTGCCTTTTTCATCTTGTACCTTCAATAAAACCAATTCAGCATCGCTGGCAATGCCCTTGTATAAACCTCTGCCCAGATATCCGTCTCCGGCGCACACGACGCTGGTCATAGTTCCGTGCCAGGCGGCTACCTCTAAATCTCCCCCAGTGGGGGAGACTTGCGAAGACACTGAAGGAATGTCAACAATTTTTTTGATCCGGTTTTTTGTAGCAATCAAATCGGCGTGAGGATAAAAACCGCTGTCAATAAAGCATATTGTAACGCCTTTGCCGGTAAATCGTGGATCTGCATTAATTCGCAATCCCATCGGGATCACGATAAAATCATCTGCTGTTTTTATTGGAAAATGCGGACCTATGGAAGGAAGTATCCTCTGCCCCATCAAAATTTCGGAATGAAAAAAATCAAGACAACGGCCGCATAAGCCATCATCTTTTGTCCATTCGGGAAATTCAGCCCTGATCTTGTTGATGACTACCCGCTCACTATCATAGTGAAAGCGGTAAACCAGTCTATCCACGACATCCTTGCAAAGAGGGCATATTGTTTGGGCTGGTTTCACTAATGCAAATTGACATCAAAATCGAATTTTTTATTGTCGTCTGGCTGACTTAGTAGGGAACTATTAGTACTTAGTTGCATTACTGTCCTGGGCTTGTCGAAGAATAAGTGTCCCGTGAAGTTTATTCTGAGCCTGTCAAAGCGCTGTCGGGAGGCAGGGATCGCACACGTATACTGTAGAATATAATTCAGCAATTTAGTTGCATATTTTTTCTACTATCAACATGGCATGCCCGTCCGGATCGCGAATGATAAATGCTTTGCTGTGTTTGCCGTCTATGCTTTGCAAATGGACTAATTGTTTTGATATTAGTTTGTAAGGCGAATGAAGAAATTCCTCGTATAATTTTTCAGCATCATCAACCACCAATGTGGTCTGCCAATGCCAGATATCATCCGTTTTTGTATCGGCTGGGAAAGGCTTACCTGGGCCTGGTTGCAGGTACTGCAAGAACTCAATACCGGGGCCCCCTTCCGCACGAAGACCGGTAATATGCAAGCTTGCTCCCTCCACAAAATTTAAATGGGCTTGTTCCATTCCCATGTTCCAACTATCACCTTTGCGCATCACACCCAATATGCCTTCATAAAATTTCAAGCTCGTGTCTGTGTTGCTCACACCCATGGCTGTGTGATCGATACCAAGAAATAATTTTCCGTTTGGTTCCTGCCATTTCGATTGACCTTTTCCATTAGGAAAATAAATCAATTCAAGATTGTGCATATCCGGGTCATGAAAATAAAATGCTTTAACACCTGCTGCGACTGCATTGCTTGCCGGAATTGTCTGTGGTGCGGTTGAGACATGCATCACCATATATTTTCGCAAGTGCTGATAGGCTTTGTCCATATCACTTACAACAATGGCAATATGCTGAAAAATAAGATCATTGCTTTTTGCGTCTTCAGGAATACCGCGTCCCCCGCTCGTTAAATAATCTGTTAGTTCAATAAACTCATCACCCAACTGCATACGTACAACGTGCATCCGCAACCCAAAAATTCCCTGGAGCTGCTCATATTCTGTCCCATATAAATCTGCATCGCCAACCTTTTTAAACCCCAACACTTCACTATAAAATTTTACGGAGCGACTCATCTCGCTTACTGTAATTCCAATGGCATCTACTTTTTTTACCTGCGCTTTAGAAAGGAAACAGGTTATTGAAATAATAAAAACAAAAATGGTTTTTAAAAGACCGTTTCCCATAATAAAAATTTTATAGCTGAATCTCATAAGATTGAGGATTTTTATCAACAATGGTTTTCTTTACTCTATTTTTTTGAATGAAAAGAAAAAACTCTGTCGCCGACGACATTCCCGCAACCGGCGTAAATAAATAGATCCAGAATGCTGTCCAGGTATTAGCGGGCAAAGCACTGGCAAACGATCTGGCCGGGTTCATTCCAAAACCGGATATTGGGCCAGCCACTATCACCCAGGTACACACCAGGCAACCGGCAAATATTCTTGTAAATTTTTTTAGTTTTTCATTTGCAGAAGTAAAAAGCACCATTGACATGGTGATAAATGCGATGATCGATTCAACAAACAATGCCGACCATTGCCCGTACTTGCCAGGAACAGTGACCGCAGAATTAACAGGGGGTTCAATTAAGTTATCACCTATCAATAATTGCATTAAATAAACGGCGATTGTCCCACCAATGATTTGAAAAATAATAAAGAACAAAGCATCATAGCAGCACATTTTATCCAATCTAAAAAAAGACAGTGTCACAGCTGGATTAATGTGGGAGCCGCTTGGAGCAGTCCAGGGTGAATAAAAAATAAACAACGCTGTTGCCCCCATCAAAGCCCCCATCAACATATTTCTCACTGTCACATCTGGAATGACATGGTGCAATGAACTTTTTTCTGAAAATAATATCGCGCTGAAATAACAAGCAGAGATCATGAAAATGGCAAGGCCTAATGATTCCTGCAAATAATGTTTCCAGTTCTTTTTAAAAGAAGCTTTCATTTGCGTGAATCCACTTTTTCCTGTGTAAATGCGTATCGGCATTACTCTCATGATGCAAAGAGACAAACCTGTGAAAGGAAAACTTGTCGTTTGGTTGACGAAGGGTTTAAATTTCTAAAATTTTAATCAAATGGTAACTGGGAGTCTGAGATGCCTCCTCCGTCGGCATGAGTAGCCCACGATAAATTGAAATTTTCTCAATAACAGCAATTCAAATTAACACAATTTGGTTTTGAAATGCTATTGAGTAAGATTTAAAAGCACTTCTTTAATTTCTTTGAAATGAGTCCATGGTATAAAGTGGTTAGCATTAGGTAATGCCATTACTTCAATATTTTTTGAGTTTACTAATTTTCGTTTGGCATAAGCTACATTGCTGAATGGAACTAGATTGTCCTTATCTCCATGAATTAACCACACAGGACAAGCGACCCTATCGATACTCTTATCAAGCTCTTTAAGATCTTTTTTCAAATACCACAGCTCTTCATTACTGGGACGCCATGCACCCGGTATAAAATATTTCAATGGAGTTTTAGATAAAATGGGCCGCCATTTCTCAGGTTTCTCTGCTTGTGGATCTAAAGAGCCTGCAAGAATTACCAAACCCGAGATCAAACCGGGATTGTCAATATCAAGTTTAACAATTAATGGCCCACCAAGTGAGTGGCCAATCAAAAAGATTGGTTTATTGTTTTGAACGGAACGAAGCAAATAACTGATGATGGCCGATTGTTCGCTAAGGTTTTTTGGATGATTAAATTCGCTATATCCAAACCCAGGACGGTCAACCGAAATCATTCTATATTTCTTCAATAAAGCTTTATCCTGTAGATAATGCTTAAAAACAATCCAGCTTCCAGGAGATCCGTGCACAAAAAATAAAGTGGGCATTGTGTCGCTGCTCACTTGTACATAATGTAAACTAAAATTACCAGCTTGAATGGTTTTTGTTGCAAGATTAATCCCTAAACTATCAAATTCCTTTTTTGCCTTGTCATCGGGTTCTCTGAATTTCATTGTGCGTTGCGCCTGTACTAACCAAAATAGGAAAAAAGAACAGATGAACAGTATGATAATTTTTTTTCTTTTCTTTTTCATTTGACCCATTGAGACAAAAGCATTTTTTCAGGCACTTTGCTTCAGCGAGGCTTTTGCTGGCTTCAAAAGGGTTCAATTTGTATCACCCCAAAGAAAGCCAACAAATTTTTCTCTTCCTTGACAAAATTAAAATTGCATATCAATTTTCACTTCACTGAACTGTATGATGGTTTCTATATCAGTGTAGTTTTTGATGTCATTTGTCAAGGTTTCCGCATGCGGCATGAATGCCGTTATAAAATCGTCAAAGGAATCATACAGAAAATTACATATGGCTGTATAAGGAGGTTCAGATTGAGGCATTCCGCCACTAAATCCAAATTCTACGCTTACATGTTTTACCGCGGCGCCCTGTAATTTTAAAGACAGGGGCATGTGTGTATTGAGATAATAATCTTTATCGAATTTTTTCCTTTCAATATTTGGATACAGATTGGTTAATGTAGTCATCTTTTGTTGTTTGTTTTTTAAGCTCAGGCAAGAAGACCACTTGGACAAATTCATGCCCGCCGACGATTTTCTCCTTCCAATATAGTTCCCTCTTTTTCTTTATTGATGTGCCTCAACTCACGTTCTAAGAAATAATTTAACGCGGTTCTGATTATCGCGATGGCTGCCAGCTTGCCAATATCATTCCAGCTTGGCGCTACCGCCGTTGCTAACACATCTGCACCCAGCATCAACTCAAGGGCCACGGCGACACTGCTGCCAAATTGAACCCGAATTGCTTCTTTGGATATTGTTTGATTGTGGTTTGTAAACGATTTTCCATAATTCAACATTACCTGTAGTACGGCAATGCCGATAATGATGGCTGCCAGTATCTCAACAGAATGGCTGACTGCGAGAGTAATATTCTTTGCTATTTCCTCCATTAATTAATTCATTTTAAAAGAAGTCCAAATGACAATAATGCCCCGACAATATTCAAGAGACAATGAGTTAATATTGCAAGACGCAGGTCCTTTGTTTTCCAAACCAACCATATCATTGGAGTGAGAGACAATATTAGTGTGAGATAAACATAAGGCTGCCAGAAATGATAAAATGAAAACAGGATGGCATTTAAAACAAAAGCCCATTTTCCCCATGCCGCCATGCGAGGCAACAAATATCCCCGGAAATAAAATTCTTCAAAGAAAGGTGCCAACAGACCATTGATTATTAAGTTGAGGATTAATGTCAGAAGAATCGCTTGTTTGCCGTAACCGTTAAAATCCTGCACAGTAAACCAGTGCGGAAGCCAACTGAGTAACTTGTCAGAAATAATTTTGTCTAGCGGTTGTGTAACTCCCCAAACCAAAAACATAAACATTACCAATCCCACTGCATATAAAATTAATTTGCCAGTGCTCAATTTGTTTTTATATCCATTCAAATGCCAAAACGTTTTCCTGGACTCCTTTTTCTTTGCCCAACCTAAGTGCGAAATGAATAATGGTATTGCTACAAGAATGATTGATACCAGTATGGCAAGTTGAGGCGGATAATGATTGTTCACCAATATTGGCGCAAATACCACAAAAGAAAGTGCAATGATAATCCCAGGGTAAAGGTGATAAAAAATCGCCTGGGTTTTGCTTAACTGTGTTACCTGTGTTTGTTTGCTCATGGCCGTTAATTTTTAGACAAGGACTGTTTCGAATTGTTTTTCTTTAACCGAATTTAATTTCAACACATCATTGATAACATAATCTCCAACTCTCAAAGCATTAGCGGCAATGGTGAGAGCTGGATTAAATGCGCCGCAGCTTGGGAAAAAGCTGGCGTCAACCACATAAAGGTTTTCAAGATCATGGGCCTTGCAATTCAAATCAAGGACAGAGGCCTTCGCATCAACTCCAAAACGGAGCGTTCCATTTTGATGACTCATTCCTGAGATGTCGAGATCATAGCCACTCCATTTCGTGTCTTTGTAATCAGGATCAATTTCACCGAGCCTCACAAATATTTGTTTCAACTTGTCCTTTAATTTTTCGTAAGCTGCATAGTTTGTTCTTGTATAAGAAACTTTGATAGCTCCGTCATTGCGAAGGGCAACACGATTTTCAGTGTGAGGAAGATCTTCGGCGGTGAGCCAGAAATCAATTGTCATTTCTTTCAGTTCAGCATAAGTTTTTCCAGGATATAAATTTTCCGCCAGCCATAAAATGGTATCAGGATCATTTCTTCCCATCAATTGAATTTCCCCCAAAGGGAATTCGCTGTCATCAGCACTGTGATAAAAATCAGCGAGCCCCAAAGATTTTTGAAATGTGGAGTCATTTTTCTTTTTCGTAAAAGCCACTAAGCACCCGTTGTGATGGAGCATTAAGTTTCTTCCTACCTGGTCACTGCTATTAGCCAAACCATAAGGATGCTTATCATTTGCGCTTCTCAAAAATAAAGCTGCAGAATTCACAGCGCCGCATGCCACAAAAACAAGATCAGAACTGAAAATGATTTTCTCGCCTTTTACATTGGCAATGACCTTTGTTACTTTTCTACCACTTGCGTCTGTATCAAGTTTTTCAACATAAGCATGCGTCAGCAGTGTAACATTCTTATTCATCAAAGCAGGGCGCAAAGCCACTACTTGTCCGTCTGCTTTTGAATCTGTAAGATCAGGGAATCCGTCAAAATTTTCCAGCATTACGGGTGCTTCTGTCTGTGTATAATCCTGCGGCAGACGCACACCCATTGGTAATGGGAAAGGTTTTAGCCCCAGCTGTTGTAATTTATCATTGAGATCATCGATCACAGGTTCATAAGCCAACGGAGGTAATGGGTATCCACTTGTCGCCCATGGTTCACTGGGATCAACCCCGCGCTTGCCATGCACACTATATAATCTTTCCGCCTGCTCATAATAATTTTCCAGAACATCATAACCGAAAGGCCAGGAAGGCGAGGTACCTCCATAATGTTTTACTTCTTTAAAATCTGATTCACGAAAACGGAACAGAGCAGCGCCGTACATTTTTGAATTACCACCCACATTGTAATGAATAAATGGTTTGAAAGGTTTGTCGTTTTGATCGTACCATTCTTCATTTGGGCGATAACGACCTTTCGTCACCACTTCGTGCGGATCCCAATTCTCTTTTTCTTTTGGAATAAATCCGCCTCTCTCAAGAATAAGAATTTTTTTCCCTGTTGGCGCCAGTTTATAAGCGATGGTACTGCCACCACTGCCTGTACCGATGATGATGATGTCGTAATGATTGGTCATGAATTTCTTTTTGAGTAATATTTCACAAAAGAAAATCAAATCTGATGCAGAGGCTGTCAGGTGTTTGACTGAAACAAGAAAATAGGAAACGAATTTTAAAGAGAAGATGTCACCTGCCAGACTTTATAGTTTTAAAACAAAAAATAGTTTTGACGGAAATAAAATTATATGAAGAAGACTTTATTATCGACGGGCTTGATAATGCTGATTGTACTGAATGCGGCAGCACAGAAATCGCCTGTGTTTATCTCTGAAGGAAGCGCCATTCATGGCTATGATGCCGTTGCCTATTTTAAAGAAAGCAAAGCTGTAAGGGGAACGAGTGAATTTGTTTATGAATGGAACGGAAGCAAATGGAATTTCTCCAATCAACAGAATCTCGACAGTTTTAAAGCTAACCCTGGAAAATATGCTCCGCAATATGGAGGTTATTGTGCTTACGGGGTGTTTGAAGGACATAAAGCTCCCACCGACCCGGACGCATGGACGATAGTCGATGCTAAATTGTATTTCAATTATAATTTGAAAGTGCGGGAACTGTGGCGTAATAAAAAAGAAGAGAAGATAAAGGCCGCGGATAAAAACTGGCTGGAGCTAAAAGATAAAGAATAAGCTTGTAAATGGTGAGTAATGGTCCCCTCTTAGAGTCTTGTCATACCGAGCCCTGCCAGAGAAACAATTGTGGTGAAAGAAGTCGGGCGAGGTATCTCAAAAACATTAAGATGAAATTCCTCGCTTACATCACCTTAATTCGAAGTATTTTTTTTAAAGGCTTGGAATGACAAGACTCCAAGACTTCGATTAGTTATTATGAAACAAAGCCCATGGCTACAAATACAACAGAAATCCAACTTCAAAAAGAAACACTGAGAATTGAAACATTCAGTGACGGTGTTTTTTGTATTGCTGTTACCCTGTTGTCAATTGAAATCGGAGTGGTGTTGCACGGTGATGCGACGAACAAAGAATTAACCCAGGCACTCTTTGCGAAATGGCCCATATACCTGGCGTACGTCATCAGTTTTATAAATGTATTGCTGGCATGGATAGGGCATCACAGTTTGTTTAAGATGCTGCATAAGTCGGATAACTCGATAATGATCACAAACGGTTTCCTGCTGATGTTGGTAGCGTTGGTTCCTTTTCCCACAAAAACGTTGGGCATGTTTTTGCAATCGGGAGCAGTGAAAACTGCGGTGGTTTTTTATACCGCGTACTTCGTTTTGATCAGCATAGCATTCAGGCTGCTTTGGTATACTGCCAGTCGGAACAGGAACTTGCTGATACAGGGTCTTAGTGAAAATCA
>VBAQ01000313.1 GCA_005883765.1 Bacteroidota bacterium | reverse complement strand
ACTTGGTGAAATGTTCGGATTTTTATTCAACACTTTTAAGAACCCGCCGGCCAGGCCCTTGAGATGGGATCATGTTGATGTGTATCCTGAATTTTCGGTTTGGGATTATACAGTCAGTTCCGACCGGAATGTTCCTGGCTTTACTATACTGGAGAATGTGGATAAAAGAGGTTTCAAGTGTACTGTGCGGGAGTTTCTGCCGGACGGCGAAATCCTTCCATTTGTAAACGTAACCATTAGTACTCCCCCGCTGTATGAAAAAAACCAATCGTATATCATCAATGATGTTGAAAATAATGGTTTAAAAGCTTCCAGCAGAACGATCCGGAGTGATCACTTGGGGAGGTTGGAGATTTCCATGAATGGTAATAGCCACCAAATTGGCATCAACAAAAAAGACGACAAGCCAAATATTTCTATCGCTGCCGTGGAAATTGCGAATATGAGTTGGGCAACGAATGGAAAAGATGTTTTGCTTTCGATAAAATTATTGAACAAAGGATTGTCGATGGGAAAAAATATTAAGGCAAGATTATTGGCAACAAGAAAAAGTGCGAACATTGTACAAGGTCAATCTGAATTCGGCAGCATTGGTGTGAATGAAATAAAAAGTTGCCTGACTCCATTTTCATTTCGTGTACAGGCCGATAGTATTGAGATCGAAAAATTCAAATTGTTTATACAGGATGAGAAAAAAAATGAATGGGTTGAATTTTTTGAAATACTACTAAAGAAGAATTTGCCTGAAATAAAAAATTTTGAAATAGCGGACGGAAAAATATTTACAGTTGCAAAAGGAGGCATTGATAACGAAACTGTCTTATTGGGCCATGGTAATGGCGACGGAATAGCAAACCCCGGTGAATCGATAGTCTTGCTGGTTAGGGACCAGGATAAATATTGGCGTACCAGTCTATGTTTTTCAGATCAATTTATTAACCCCTTTGGGATCCATATCAGGCAGTCTGACAACTGGGATGATTTTGATCATGTCGGAGCTTCCGCGAAATATGATATTCCATTAATAGCTTCAAATTGCCCGGAGAATCACAGCATTGAATTTTTTGCAGAATACTGGCTACCTGACTATCCACTTCATATCATAAAACAAGGAGTAATAAAAATAAAAGTAAAAGGCAGGGACGCGACGCCTCCACAAATAAGTTGGGTGGATATTCCGGGTGATAATATTATCCATGTCAAGGTTTACGATGGCTCAAAAATCCAATCTGTCAGGGCTAGATTCATCCTGAAGGAGGATCCTGCAAAATCATTTGAAGTTGAATTGAAAGATGATGGCCTGGCAGAGGATCGTGTGGAGGGAGATAGAGTTTTCAGCAAGAAAATTCCTGAACAGAAATTTGGGTTTTATCGGGTTGTCGTCGAGGCGATTGATTCTTTTGGCAATAAAATAATTGAAGAGGCTCAAAATGAATTTGTATTGCATTGACAAGCGGTGATAATTGCAATTAATAAAAATTAAATTATGAATAAACTTTGGGTCCTCGTCATCTTTCTTAGAGTGATGATCGGACCAGAACGAGTCACCAATCATAATTCCAATTATAAATACAATGGTGCTGTGCAGAAGCCAAAAAACACAAAGCCTTTAACCCTAAAAAATAAGCATGATGAAGCTCGAACTTTTATTATTAGTACCTACAGCAGAGATCTAGATGATTTTAAAAAACAGGTAAGCTATGCAGCACAGTTAAAGCCCTTTGGAAGGGTGCAAATAAATGTCAGCACTTTGGCAGATAAAAGCTTTTATGAAATTCCAAAACAAAGAAGTCCCTGGTATCAATACGCCTGCAATAATGCCGCCATTTGTAAATTTTTTCCCGACGTAAAAATTGCACCATTTATACCTGCTGACTTTGTTGCCAGAAACCGGCAACTCCTTTTAGCTAAAGCAAAAATTTTGAAAGAGAATGGGATGGATGCTGCTTTTTTTTGTTCCGAGCCTGACTTTCTTCCCGAAGCATTTTTCGACGCTTATCCGGATATGTTGGGTCCGCGGATTGACCATCCAAGAAGGAGTAATAATAAAGCATTTTCCGTTTGCGTCAGTGTAAAGGAAACTCAGGATATGTATAGCAACATGATCAATAATATGTTGACTAATATCCCAGAAATAAAAACCTTTTATTTTAAATCAAATGATGCAGGCAGTGGCTTTTGCTGGGCCGATTGGTCATACAGCGGTCCTAATGGTCCCTTGCATTGCAAAAATGAGACTACTGGTGAAAGAGTTCAGAAGTTCATGAACTCTCTTAAGGCAGGGGCAGCAAGGGCGAAAACAACACTTGAAGTTTATCTCGCCGAGCATATGGGTACGTCCAACTTTTCTGTTGCAGAAAAAAAGGATATTCAATCTCATTTGCCTGAAAACTGTTATTATCAAAATACGGCGGCACATGAGATGGTATATCTCGGCAGTGATATAAGTTCTATTTACAATGATATAAACTCTGTTTATCCTGTTAACTCGGTCCCTGAAATACTTTCATTCCTCGGCAGTTTAAAATCTATCAACAAACAAAAAAAACAAACTGTCTTTATCAACTTCCGCGTTCTTTATGATAGGGCAAACGAAGGCCCTGATACACAAAATATATTACTAACCATCCTTGCAAAATACATGGCTAACCCCGATGCGGATGATTTGAGCACATTACAGCAATTGCATCAACTGAGTGAGGCATGGGCGGGGAAAAAAAATACAGACAATTTATACAATGCATTTATCGCGTTGAGTGAAGCTTTCGCTTTTAGAAATTCTTCTCTCGGCAATGTCCGTAGTATCAACTGGAATGTTGCAGCGAGAATGATAACCCGTCCTCTTGTTGTGGCACCTCAAAGACTTACAAAAGAAGAAGAAGCATATTTTCTTCCTTATGTTTTTAATGTTTCGGAAGAAGAAGCCCGTATGGATTATACGGATATCCAGGGAGGCCATTACACTACTTTTCCTGATACTATCAAAAGGTATCAAAGGGTATGCGGATAAAATTAAGCATGTGTATACGGCACTAGAAGCAATAGATGTATCTGCTCCAAAATATACTTTCATTCAAAAGATGGCCAATGGTTTGAGAATACACGCAAATCTTATGCGCAGTTGCGGAAATTTTGCTGCAGCACAGATAATAAGAGAAAATAATGCATTAAAACTAAACGGACCCATACACAGGCCAGACAAAAATGGCACTTGGACAGGTGATACAGCTTTACTCCAGTTCAATGCAATCATGCGTGAGGAACTGGATAATACGCTGGACTTGATTAATATTTTACAACATGGAGGTATCAATTCGTTATGTCTTGCAAGGGATGTTGCACATGAAGATTGCTTTCTTCTTGGCCCCAACATCATTGAACAATTAAAGAAGAAAAGAAAAATAATGCTGAACCACTGGCTCGATATTCAGGATTATTTAACAACGCCTTTTAGATAACAATAAAAACAGGTGCAATGAAGAACTTGCAACACATGCATTTTAACCTACGAGGATGAAAAAAAAAATTCAAATTACTTGTTGGCTTCTTTCTAATGTACTCCTTTCATACGCATGCTCAATCTACAAGTGATGCGACCATTATTGATTCAAGACATTATAGTAATGTATTCGGAGAGATAAGAAACTACCGAATATTTTTACCTCCTGGCTATTTTGATAATTCTCAGAAAAAATATCCTGTGATCTATTTTCTCCATGGCTGGTCTCAGCGTTATTTCGGAGATGGAGGTGAGGCTTATGCAAGTTTTGATAAAGGCAGTCAAAACAATGGTGATAATATCGCGAATTTTGTATCTGCCCATGAAGTTATTGTAGTTAAGTCTGACGGGTATAACCGGGGTCCGGATGAAAAATATTATGTGCGGCCATATAATGTAGGGCCCGTAGAAACTTTTCGGCAATTTCCACTTTATTTTCCGGAGCTCATTGATTATATCGATAACCATTACCGTACCATTGCGAACAGGGAACACAGGGCTATCTCCGGCCTTTCCATGGGTGGTTTTATGACCTTCTGGATTGGAGGGAAATACCCTCATTTATTTTCAGCGGCAGGAAATTTTTGCGGTTCGACTGAATTCATGGTCGGTCCAAAAAATTTTCCCGTTGAGTACCGCCATATTGATATGTATAATAATTATGCAGGCATGAATGTCCGTCTCAATTATGGTGACAAGGATTTTGTTCGGGGGCACCATCAGGACATGAACAGAATCTGGTCACAGGTAATCGATAATTATCAATACAAAATTTATAATGCTGAGCATTCCACCTGCGGACTTGGGGAAATGTTCGGGTTTTTTTTAAAGACATTTGAGAATTCACCACCAAGGCCACTGAAATGGGATCATATAGATGTTTACCCTGAATTTTCAGTATGGGGTTATCAGGTAAGTTCCAACCGGAATGCTCCGGGTTTGACAATCCTTGAAAATGTTGATAAGAAAGGTTTCAGATGTTCGGTAAGAGAGTTTCTTCCAGATGGTGAAATAATGTCATTTGTAAATTTGTCTATAACAACTCCCTCATTTTATAAAAAAAACGAATCGTACATTATTAATGATTTTGATGTCGACAGATTAAAAATTTCTCAGAAAACAATTCGAAGTGATAATTCAGGTAAGTTGAAAATTTCAATGAATGGCAGCATACATGAAATTGGAATCAACAAAAAAGCTGATAAGCCCAATATTTGTATCGCGGCAGTTGAGATTACGAACATGAGTTGGGCAACAACCATGAAAGATGTTATTATCTCAATAACATTATTAAATAAAGGGTTATCTGTGGGAAAAAACATAAGAGCAAAATTATCAGCAACAAGAAACAATGCGAATATTATAAAAAGCGAAACTGGATTTGGGAATATCGCAGTAAATGAATTAGCGGTTAGCCGAAATTCATTGTCTTTTCAGGTAAAGGCAGATAGTATTGAAATTGAAAAACTCAAATTAACCATACAGGACGATGATAAAAATGAATGGGACGAATTTTTTGAAATACGCGTAAAAAAAGACCTCTCTGAAATAAAAGATTTTGAAATAGCGGATGGAAGGACATTTACAGTTGCAAAATCAGGAACTGATAGTGAAACAATCTTATTGGGCAATGGAAATGGGGATGGAATTGCAAACCCCGGTGAATCAATTGTAATATTGGTGAAAGACCAGGATAAATACTGGCGTACTAAATTATTTTTTTCGGATAAGTACTTAAATCCTTTTGGAGTAAATATCAGGATGTCTGATGACTGGTCTCCATTCGATCATTGTGGGGTTTCAGCGAAATATTCTGTACCCTTGTTATCTTCCGATTGCCCCCAAAATCACAGCATCGAATTTTTTGCAGAATACTGGCTTCCTGACTACCCACTTCATATCATAAAACAAGGAGTAATAAAAATAAAAGTAACAGGGAGGGACGCGACGCCTCCACAAATAAGTTCGGTGGATATTCCGGGTGAGAATATTATTCATGTCAAGGTTTACGATGGCTCAAAAATTCAATCTGTCAAGGATAGATTCGTCCTGAAGGAGGATCCTGCAAAATCATTTGAAGTTGAATTGAAAGATGATGGCCTGGCAGAGGATCGTGTGGAGGGAGATAGAGTTTTCAGCAAGAAAATTCCTGAACAGAAATTTGGGTTTTATCGGGTTGTCGTAGAGGCGATTGATTCTTTTGGAAATAAAACGATTGAAGAAGCTCCTGGAGAATTTCTTTTACACTGATAATTGATTAATCACAGAAGGCGAATTAAAGAATGCTTTTTTATGGTTAACTTGAATAAAGCTATTCAGGTTTTCCATAATAATGAAAGAAAAGATAAGTCATATTCTTTTTTCGCCTTTAATGAAAACCGTCTTTTCAATAGCCCTTTTTACGCCCTATTTCTCTTTTTCGCAATGCACTACACCGATAAGCAGCTTTCCATACAATGAAAATTTTGAGACGTCAAACGGCAACTGGGT
>VBAQ01000310.1 GCA_005883765.1 Bacteroidota bacterium | reverse complement strand
TACCTGGTATTCCTGGCCATCATCTTTATTCACGTATGAAACTCCTGTAGCCAGTCCTTCCTTATCAGTCAGGACTTCGCGGGCCATTGCGTTTGTAATAAGATCGACATTACCCGTTTTCATTGCCGGAATAACCAGGCACGATGAAGAAGAAAAGTCCGCATACACTTTACAACTGCGTCCGCATTGTGCACAGTAAAAACATTGGCCACGTTCATTGTTGATCTTCTTTGTAAGGATCGACAAACGCGAAGGAATAACAGGAATGCCGACGCTGTTCGCTGCTTTCTTAATGAACATTTCATGCAGGCGAGGCTTTGGAGGAGGAAGAAAAATTCCATCGGGATCATTTTCCAAACCTTCATTCGTGCCAAACACGCCAAGCAACTGATCTATTTTATCGTAGTATGGTTTTATATCTTCGTATCCGATTGGCCAATCATCTCCGAGACCGTCGATGCTTTTTCGTTTGAAATCTTTTGGGCCAAAGCGCAGGGAAATTCTTCCCCAATGATTTGTCCGTCCGCCCAACATTCTGGCACGCCACCATTCCCACTTCGTATCTCCGTCGTGAGTGTAAGGCTCTCCATCAATTTCCCATCCCCAGTAGCATCCATCAAAATCGCCGAAAGGACGAAACTTTGTACTGGCACCACGTCGTGGTGAGTCCCAGGGATTTTTCAATTGACAGGAATTTTTTGCCGGGTCATACATCGGTCCAGCTTCCAACAGGCAAACTTTCAAACCCGCGTTGGCAAGCACATAAGTAGCCATTCCGCCACCGGCACCCGAACCAATAATGATCGCATCGTATTTTTTGGATTGCTTCTTTACCTGGAAATCTCCCATGTGGCAGTAGTTTAATTAATGAGGATTCAGGCGTCAATTTACAGGATTCATTTTTTATTGGAGAAATAAATTAAGTGAATTTTCTTAAATAACGGATGATGAGAGAAATTTAGTAAGGTGATGTCATGCTTATGAAACACACAGGCACAACCCTGAAGGGGTGTTATGATTGTAGAACACCATAGGCACAAAAAATTGAACGCTGAAAGGGGTGACAGGTTATGCGCGCCGGAATGAACAATGTTAGCAGCCTATAAATTATCACCCTTTCAGGGTTTGTAAACTCTATCTTGATGTTAGCTATAATAATGTCAGCCCATTGGGCTTTCGACTGGTAAATAATTGTAACCGCACTATGCACAACATATGCTGAAGCGCATGGGATTTAAACATTGTTGAAATTTTTATTTCTCAGGTTTGTAATACTCCCCCATTCAACAAGCAGCCTGCCTTTCAAGTATGACGGCTATTTGATCATAAAATAGAAGAGTGCAAAAAATAAACTCCAAAGGATTCTTAATATTTCGCTACTGTCATAAGCGTTCCGTTCGGAGAAGCTTCTAAGAATATTTTGAGGGGTGCTCCAGCAAAATTGATCTATTTTTTGCTCGCCATCTTATCCAGGTTCGATCCAATCAAGTAACCGATGACTCCACCAATGATCGCCCCAATAATGAGAGCTGGAATGGTACCGGCAGCGAAATAACCGATGCCTAAACCAAATAATCCCAGGAATATGATAAAGACTGCGCTGGCAGTTTTGCGTTTTGTCCTCGAGCCGGCAGGATGGTATTGCGCGGTATGGTATTTTTTGTGACGGTGGTGGCTACGGGCCATAATTTATTTTTTTGCGGGCAATGATTTTACATAACTCAATGAAAACTCAAACCATTTGTCCAGGCCGCTGCCTTTTGTTCCTTCCTTATTCACTAATGACCATCCTTTCATTGGCCGACCAGTAATATCAAATGGGCGAACGTGTTTATCTGTTGTTATCTCTTCAGTTTTTTTGGGATCATAGCGAATGATCAACTCATCTTTATGCACGCCGACGCACATATTGCCGTTAAGCAGGTAGGCAATTCCACCAAACATCTGTTTGCGCGTGACCCCTTTTTTGCCTTTTACAAGTTCATCAATTCGTTTTGCGAGAGACTCATCATAAGCCATAGTCTAAGAAAGTTACACTATTTCCATAAATGAAAAAATACTCGACGGTGTTTCTCTGGAGTTTCAAGACTTGAAAAAATGAAGTAAATTATTTATTATAATTCAAAAAGGAATTATTCCACCTGTCTCTGCACCAGGTCTTAAATTTCAAAAAATTTTTTTTCACCGGCGACTCAGGTGTGCAACTGATATAATACAAAAAAAGGGTAGGGATTAACAAAACTCCAAATATCCAAAAGGGTATCATAAGATTATTTTCCTTTAATAAACCAAATTGCATTCCAATTAATTGTTCATTCACGAGGAATCTTACCCACAATATGTAGAGAATTATTTACGAACTGTATTCAAAGTGTGGAGAGTGTGTTTTGAATTAAAAAAAAATCTTCTTTAAGGTTTCTCATTTTGATCTCAGCCAGTCAAAAATCAGAGTAATCCGTTGGATACAAAAATGTGATGTCAATATGAGATACGTTATTTTGATATTCCGGACTAGTGGAAAGTTTTTTCCAGTATGGATCGTTGCCAAATGTTTTCCAGTGCTCGTCCCTGTCGGCCTTGTTTTCAAAACTTGTCATGTACATAAGATTGGGCATACGACAGCCTGCGATCACTTCTCCGTAAAAAATTGAATTGAAGCCGAGTCTTTTGAACAAACCGATCTCATCTCCCTGGTTAAACATTTGGACTTTATTTTCAAATTTTTTTTCGGTAGCTCCTTCATAGCTTCTAAGTTCATACACGCGTTGGCTTTTTGGAGCATGCAATGCTGGCAATTGCATTTGCGGTGCCAGTGGAAACGCACGGAGTAA
>VBAQ01000309.1 GCA_005883765.1 Bacteroidota bacterium | reverse complement strand
TATTGCGGGAGAATTACAGGGCATTAAAGATTTTTTAAATGCCGATCAGAAAAAACAATTTGAGAATCCGCAGTTTGCAGAAGTAAAAGCAGGAGAAGCGATCTTTCATCATTCGCTCACCTTACATGGTTCGGGAGAAAATAAAAGCGATAAACCCAGGCGTGCATTCGTGATCAATGTCTTTGCAGATGGTGTAGCCTCTGATTCAAATGATTCGTTGTTGGAAGGAGTGCCGCCCGTTTCTAAAGGACAAAAGATGGATGGACAGTTTTTTCCCTTGTTGTATGACCCTGCTTGAAATTATTAATTATTAATTAATAAATAATACTTGTATTTGCCCTTCCACAAACTTTTCAAAAACTTTCTCAACTCCTCTTCCCTGGCATTTTTTCCCGGGTCATAAAATTTCGTTTCTGAGATTTCCTTAGGCAAATATTCCTGTTCAGAAAAATTTCCTTCGTAACTATGTGAGTACTGGTAATCCTTACCATATCCTAAATTTTTCATGAGTCTAGTTGGCGCATTTCGAATATGCAAGGGTACGGAAAGATCGCCGTGTTCTTTAACGGCATTCATTGCATCGCCTATAGCGGTTGTGGCCGAATTACTTTTTGGACTTGAGGCAAGATAGATGGCGCACTGGGATAAGATCAAACTCGATTCTGGGTAGCCAATTTTATTCACCGCTTCAAATGTTGCATTCGCCATTACCAATGCCGTGGGATTGGCATTTCCTATGTCTTCGCTGGCCAGTATCAGCATTCTTCTCGCGATGAACTTCACATCTTCGCCACCTTCGATCATTCTTGCCAGCCAATACACGGCCGCATTGGGATCGCTGCCTCGCATTGATTTTATAAAGGCTGAAATGATATCGTAATGCTGTTCGCCTTTTTTATCATACAGGGCAATCCGTTTTTGGGCGACATCCATGACAAGGTCGTCTGTGATAACAACAGCCTCCTCCGGCTCCCCCGAAGGGGAAGAGACCCATTCACTAACCTCGCTTTTCGCAGATTTCTTTTTTATAGAAGCACTTTCAATTAGCTGGCCTTGTGTGTTGGCAAGCCCCTCCTTCGAAGGGGTTGGGGAGGCGTCAACAACCAATTCCAAGAGGTTCAATAATTTTCTTGCATCCCCTCCTGAAATATTAATGAGAGCTTCCGTTTCTTTTATTTCAATTTTTTTCTTACTGAGATATTCATCTTTTTTTATTGCGGCGTGTAAAAGCCGGAGTAGGTCCTTTTCATCTAATGGCTTTAATACATACACCTGGCAGCGACTCAGCAAGGCACTAATCACTTCGAAAGAAGGATTTTCGGTTGTGGCACCAATCAATGTAATGGTTCCTTTTTCAACGGCTCCCAGCAACGCATCTTGCTGACCTTTATTGAAACGGTGGATCTCATCAATAAAAAGAATGCAGCCGGTTTTTGTTTTAGCTTCTTCAATTACTTCCCTCACCTCTTTTACTCCCGATGAAATAGCACTAAGTTGAAAAAAGGGAACCTTAAGAGTTTGAGCAATGATATGGGCAATGGTTGTTTTTCCTGTGCCCGGCGGCCCCCAAAGGATCATTGATGGAATTTTGCCATGCTCAATGGCTGTTCGCAAAATGCTTCCCTTGCCGGTTAAATGTTGTTGGCCCACCAGTTCGTCCAATGTAGATGGCCTTACTCGCTCAGCAAGAGGAACAGAAGAGTTCATTCCTCAAATTTCTGAAGAATATTGCAATATAAAGGAAGATTGATGTTTGCTAACTAAGTCGGCATTTAGCTCCCCATTTGTCAACAACGGTTCCTCTTTAAAGCCTAAAAAAAAATGCTCTTAAAAAAATTATTCTCTTACGGGGAATAGCGCTTACCCGACCTTCACTCACCCTTACCCGCGACTCAGCCATACAATCCTACATTCCCTCATTCTCGCTGGTATAATGCTTTGCTAGCATGTACTTTCGGTAGCAGTTTGTGAATTAAAGAAAATTAATAAAGAATAATAACGCTGTTCAATTAAAACTGCTTATCATGAAAAAGTTCTTACTGTTCTTTTTAGGTCTTTTCTTTTTTTGTGTATTTAGCGGCCGATCACAATCTGTTATTAAGGGTATCATAAAGGATGAAAATGATAAGGTTGTGGTTTCAGCAACTATCTCTCTTTTACAAGCTTCAGATTCTGCAATAGTGAAATTTGCCATTTCCGATAAAGAGGGCAGATATTATTTTTCTGCTATTAAACAAGGTGAATATTTTATTGTCGCTTCCTCAGCTGGTTTTGATAAGGCTTATTCCTCCACCTTTGTTTTAGATAAAGGAGCTATAGATATACCCCCGCTTAATTTGCTCCACAGCAAAAATATTTTGAAAAATGTTACCGTTACAACAAGTCGTCCTTTTATTGAAATGCATTTGGATAAGATGGTTGTAAATGTAGAAGCATCGCCCACCAACGCCGGATCAAATGTATTGGAAGTGTTGGCAAAATCGCCGGCTATAATTGTTGATATGGATGAAAACATCAGCCTTAATGGAAAGCAAGGCGTATTAATTCTTATTGATGGCAAAAACACGTACCTCACAGCAAAGGATTTAGCATCTCTTTTAAAGTCAATGCCCGCCGCTAATATTGACCAGATAGAAATTATGACTAACCCTCCTGCAAAATATGAAGCTGAAGGTATGGCTGGTGTAATAAACATTAAAACAAAAAAGAACAAAAATGATGGCTGGAACGGAAGCTTATCCACTGGGGGAAGAATGGGTATATTCACCTATAATCGGAATACACTTCTTTTTTTTACCCCGGAAAACAATTTAAATTTTAACTATAAAAAACGCAAGATAAATCTTTTCAGTTCATTGGGTTTTAGTCGCTGGTCAGGAAGGAGTGTTGGAATATATAACAAGACTTATTATACATCATCTTATGATATTAATGGCTATACTTTTTTCACTGTTAACAGAAGCTATGATGGAAATT
>VBAQ01000058.1:925-17117 GCA_005883765.1 Bacteroidota bacterium | reverse complement strand
CATCCTCACCCCATCGATACACACGGCTGCGTGCATGATCATGAGGAAAATAATCCCATGCTTCTCCGTGCTCACTATAATCTTCTCTCACGGTTCCCCACTGGCGTTCGCTGAGATAAGGTCCCCATTTTCTCCATCCCGGTTGTTGCAATCTGTTTTGTTCAGCATTCATACTTCCGTCCCCTAAAGGGGTGTTGGGAGATGAACCATTATTTGAATTTGTATTCATGAACAAATTTTTTTAAAAATTACTTTATGGGTCCCGTCGACAACAAGTTTATTCAACTTCTGTTGCGTCGCATGCCGACTGCAGCGTCGGCATCGAGACATTTATCGTCTTCGACTCTTGTATTGCAACAATTTTATCCACCAATTGTTGCAGTAGCCTGCCCTATGCGAAGCGAAGGGTTCGGTAATTCTGCTCAGCAAGGCCTCATCCTCCTTCTCCGTCTCCGGCCGGAGAATTATTTCCAATGAGCAACGGTCTATCGTTGATGCCATGAGAACAGAACATACAAGTCCCGACTATAAATGTTCCGACGCTCTGGTCGGAATCGAGACATTTATCGTCTCTGATCGGGATGCTGACCAAAGCATCAGCATAACTGATCCAACGAACGATGCCATAAAAAACAAAAGCCGGTAACATTATCATCAACTAACTTTCAAAAAACTCTAAAAAACACAAAGGTATACGACCCAAATTCCTCACAATTCACCACCCTCCGAGGGAGTCCTTTCGGACACTATCACTCTTCTACCCATTCCCCTCAAACCCTGGGTACAATGTCATTCCACCATCAACAAAAATCGTAGTGCCATTTACATAGTCTGCATCATCACTCGCTAACCATACAGCAGCCTTACCAATATCCTCCACTTGCCCGATTCTTTTTTGAGGAATTAGTTTTAATAAATTTTGTAAATGCGCTGCTGTATCCCATGCATCATGATTAATGGGAGTTGCAATGGCGCCAGGAGCAATGCTGTTGATTCGAATCTTCATAGGTGCAAATTCCTGTGCAATAGTTTTCATCATCAGCATTACACCGCCCTTGCTTGCGGCATAGTTGGCGTGGCCCGCCCAGGGAATTACTTCATGCACACTGCTCATACAAATAATTTTACCGGCTGATTTTGATTTTCCATTTACACCTCTTCTTAAAAATTCCTTTATAGCTTCTCTTGCGCAAAGAAACTGCCCTGTAAGATTTACTCCCAACACAAAGTTCCATTGATCAAGTGTCATTTCGGTAAATGGTGCATCTTTTTGCAACCCTGCATTGTTTACCAAAATATCCACCGTACCAAAAGTGGAAACAATATCAGTGAACATTTTCTTTACCTGGTCCTCTTTGCTCACATCACATTCGTAAGCGACAGCGCGACCGCCATTTGCCACAATTTCATCAACTACCACCTGGGCCATGTTTTTTGTTGACGCTACCGGAAAATTAACCACCACTGTGGCACCTTCCTTTGCCATTTCTTTGGCAACACCTGCGCCAATGCCACTGCTGGCTCCTGTAACTATTGCAATTTGTCCTTCTAATTTCTGTTTCATTTTATTTATTTTAATAGACGTTATGTGTTAAAGGGATAAAATCAAGCTTATTTTTTTCAATTGCTCTTTTATCAAGCTGATTTCAAGATCCGTTACCATGTTTTTATAATATTCATAGGCAGGTCGCGAGCAATGGAATTTAATGGTTTGAGAAAAACGGCCATTGTTTTTCAAATGACCGTAAACCAATCCCGATTGCTATCGGGACAACTGCCGATGAGAAAACTATTATTGTAGGGACAAATGTAGACTGTGTGAGAAGCGGATGCTGTCAGGCTTTTGACAACTGCAGCGGAATTTCTAATTCCAGATCATCGGATCATTCAATTCAATTCTTTTGCGATTGTAGAACAGAATACCTGAATCTCTTAATTCATTCAGCAATGTATTCACACTTTGTCTTGAAGTTGCAATTACTCCGGCGATATCACTATGAGTAAGGTAGTTGTTAAGAATTATTTTATCCCCAATGCGGTTGCCGTCTGATATTGCCCAATTCTTAATGAAGCGGATAAGACGACTCTTGGCATCACGAAAGACTAAATCTGAATGGCGCCCTTCCAGTTTTTTCAATTTATTGTTCACAATAGCTGCATAGCTCATGGCGATTATTGGATTATCCTGGAGTAATCTTTTAAAATCCGGAACATTGAAAACACAAACTACTGTGTTGGCTGTTAATGCTTCGGCAAATTCGTCCATCGGCGGATGACCGTCGAGGCTCAGGTCGCCAAATACATCCGGAGCCGTAAGAATATCTTTTATCAATTCGTTATCGAGCTCATTACATTCAGTGAGTTTTATTTTGCCTTTGATAAGCAAATAAATTTTACTGTAGTCGCCATCACCATAATTAAAAGTTTCGCTACGGTAAACTGTTTTTACTTTAACTGTTGCGCAGGCGTCTTTAATCTTCTGTTCGCTAACGTTGGCAAACAACGGATGGCTTTTCAGATAAGCATATTTAATTTCGTCACACATAAATTAAGTTTTTTTGGTTTGGAGGATGCTGCCTGTCAGCAGGCAGGGGTTTATTAATTTTTTGATGAGGACAATGCGTTTTCAATTTTTGTAATCAGCACATTTTTTGGAATCAACCCGGTAACATAATCAATCACTTTCCCACTTTTAAAGAAGAGAATAGTTGGTATTTCATTTATTCCATATTCTTTACCAAGATGAATTTCTTCTTCTGCATCTACGGTAAAAAAATTAGCCGATCCTTTATATGCCTTAGCCAGGTCTTCATAGATCATGGATACGATTTGGGAAGCTCCGTTCCAATCTGTTTTGAATTGTACAATGCTTAAATGCAGGCTTTCGACTACTTCGGTTTTAAATTCTTTTTTTCCGATCACTTTGTTCATGCTTTTTGTTTTGTTGCAGTATATAGCCAACCCGCGTGCCAGAATTTTTTTTAATTTTTTTTTAAGCGCTGAAACCATTTACTGGCAATGGTTTCAAAATTTTTGGAGTCCCCAATTTTGAATGACCTGTTAACGAAAAATTCCCAAGGGATTGGGAATCTCCCAGAATGTTGGGAAGAGATTTTGGGAAGTTTTTACTACAAATAAGATTGGTGGAATTAAATCGAAAATCTTTTTCTCAAAAAACATGCGTTGCTGTCGTTTGCACGACAGTGATGCGATGCATCGCAGTCTACATTTGTTTCAGAAAAATTTTAAAATGAAAATTGTTTTCACAATCCTGATAAGCATAATAAGCATTGTTTCTTTTGCACAAGACGCAGCTCAACTTCGCAAATCAAAATTCAATTTAGATGATGGAGTTGCCATCAGTGGTTATGATCCTGTTGCTTATTTCAAAAAAGGGAAAGCAGCTAAAGGAAGGAAAGAATTTGCTGTATTTGCCCAAGGCGTTACCTATTACTTCTCATCCGTAGAAAATAAGGAAGAGTTCAAAAAAAATCCCGGTAGGTATGAACCACAGTATGGTGGCTGGTGTGCCTACGCTATGGGAAAGGATGGCTCAAAAGTGGAAATCGATCCCGGGACATTCAAGATCATTGATGGCAAGCTCTATTTATACTATAACAGGTTTTTCAATAATACACTCAAGAGCTGGAACAAAGATGAGTCAAATCTCAAAGCAAGGGCTGACATGAACTGGCAAAAAATTATCACCGGGAAATAAGTTGTTATGCTGAACTTTTCAACAATTGGAATTTGGATTCTGAGGCTGTTGGCAGCAATAATATTGCTGCAGACTCTTTATTTCAAATTCAGTGCAGCTCCTGAGTCAATTTATATTTTTTCAAAGATCGGGATGGAGCCCTGGGGCAGAATCGGGTCAGGAATCTTCGAACTGATTGCTGGCATTCTCATTTTGATCCCAGCAACAACAGTCTTTGGTGCTTTACTCGCCATTGCATTGATGTCAGGTGCAATTTTCTTTCATCTTACCAGGCTTGGCATCAGCGTACAGAACGATGGCGGTCAGCTTTTCATTTACGCATTAGTTGTTTTTGTGTCAAGCGGTGTGCTTGCAATTATTTACAGAAGCGATCTTCTAGCAATAAAAAAAAATTTTGTGAAATCAGCATAACCATCTAAAATAAATCAACATGCAACTCCAGCAAACCGTAAAAAGTGTCTTTGTCCAGCTAAGCGAGTCATTGCATCGGCTAACTGATGCACAATATATCCAGCCAAGTAAGACTTTGTTCAATGCGACCATTGGTCAGCATGTGCGGCATATAATTGAACTATTTATTTGCCTCGAAAAAGGTTATGACGCAGGCATTGTGAATTATGAGAAAAGGAAAAGGGACCTGGTAATTGAAGCGGACAAGGATTTTGCCAATCGCTTGTTGCAAGAGATCTATGCAAATCTTGAAAAACCAAATAAGAGACTATTGCTGGAGTCAAATTACGACGAGCATTCGGCAGAAGCGCTTACAGTTACTACCAATTACTACCGGGAAATAATTTATAATCTTGAACATACTGTTCATCATATGGCATTGATAAGAGTTGGCATTAATGAAGTTTCTGCCATTGAAGTGCCAGAAGGTTTTGGGGTTGCTTCTTCAACTATTAAATATCGCAAGCATGTGCACAGTAAGTTTTATACCAGTAAGGGATAATTATATCATCACATCGAACCGGGATGAAAAAAATAGTCGAAGGCAGGCCATAACTCCGGCTATTTATGAATTTGAAACCGGCAAGCTTATCTTTCCAAAAGATACCGATGCAGAAGGAAGCTGGATTGCTTTGCATGAAAATGGGAATGCGGCAGTTTTATTAAATGGGGCTTTTGAAAAGCATATTTCCAGGCCGCCTTACCGGTTGAGTCGCGGAAAAATACTTTTAACTGTGATAGCAAGTGAAAATCCCGTTAGAAGATTTGATCGACTGAATCTTGAGAGGATTGAACCTTTTACTCTTGTTATAGTTGAGAAAGGTGATCTGTACGAATGTCGCTGGGATGGGAACAAAAAATATTGCAGGCAGCTAAGAAATTACAGGCATTATATCTGGTCGTCGGCTACTTTATACGAAAAAGAAATTGTAAAGAAAAGAGAGCAATGGTTTGCTGCATTCCTCAATAGAAATTCAAATCCAACGCAGGAAGATATTTTGAATTTTCACCAGTTTACCGGGGATGGAGATAAGAATAATAATCTCCAAATGGAACGTAGTGGATTATATTCCACGGTCAGCATCACCAGCATTTTATTAACTGTTGATCGCGGCAGCATGAAATACCTTGATCTGAAAGAGCGAAAAATGTACGAACGCAAAATTGAATTAACCAGTGATTACGAATTAGCATGATCAAAAAAATTCTAGATCGACCCTTTTTTATAAGATTATTTCATTGGGAGTATTGGCCGTTTCATGTTGTCTATGGTCCTATTTACTTTTATTGGTTTTGGCTTTGCATAAAATCCAGGTCATTTTTCTTTTTCAATACTTCTAATCCATCTATAAATAACGGGGGTTTCTTAATGGAATCAAAAAAGCAGATCTATGATCTTCTTCCTCAAGAATATTACCCACAAACCATTTTCTTTAACGAAGGCAGTTTAAATGCAGAAATTTTGAAAGAAATACAAAAAAGAAATTTCCACTTCCCTTTGATCGGAAAGCCTGATATTGGGATGAAAGGTCTTTCAGTCAAGAAATTACATGATGAGCAAGAGTTAATAGAATATGCTGCTAATTCAAAAGTGAATTTCCTGGTCCAGGAATTTATTCCTTACGAAAATGAGGTAGGAATATTTTATTATCGTTTCCCAAATAAGTTAAAAGGCCATCTATCAGGAATCGTAAAAAAAGAATTTTTGACGGTTGAAGGAGATGGGGAATCAACTATGACTGAACTGCTCCGAAAGGATAAAAGGTTTATTCTGCAAATCCCTTCTTTGACGAAAGTCTATGGTAATGAGTTGAAAAGAATTTTGCAAAGAGGAGAGAAACGGATACTTGTTCCTTATGGAAATCATGTGAGGGGAGCAAAGTTCATTGATGCAAGTCATCTCATTGATGGAAAACTTACAAACACGATTGATAAAATATGCCGGCAGATTAATGGATTTTATTATGGACGTCTGGATATTCGTTTTAATAGTTGGGAAGAGTTAAATGAAGGAAAGAATATTTCGGTTATTGAGGCTAACGGCGCCGGCAGTGAACCTACACACATCTATGATCCGAAACATTCCATTTTTTATGCCTGGAGAGAAATCATCAGGCATTGGAACATTCTATGGAGGATCAGCCAGATGAATCATCGCTGGCATCAGTTACCTTACATGAAAATCAGTTCCGGTATTGAAATGTTCAGGCAGAATAAAGAATATGTAAAAATGATTTCTGAAGATTTAAAAAAAACCGCTTGAATAATGGAAGGAAATTTTAAGGTTTTCTTTTGGGGAATGCTGGTTAGTTTCCTGGGGTCTCTTCCTTTAGGTACGATGAATGTTACTGTAACACAAATTTCGGTTCAAAAAGGCGTAGCAGATGGTTTTGCATTTGCAGTGGGTTCTATGATAATCGAAGTAATAATCGTCCGTATTGCCCTGGTCACGATGAAATGGCTGGCGAAACAACACAAGCTTTTTTGTTTGCTGGAATATGTAACCACGTCCATCATTTTATTTCTTGCAATGGCCAGTTTTGTTGCTGCGTATAAAATGACCGGATTTGTAAGCTCACTACCCATCCAAACCGTAAAACCTTTTTGGACGGGCTCTTTACTGAGCCTGACTAATCCTTTACATATTCCTTTCTGGCTCGGATGGAGTACTGTGTTGATGAATAAAAATATTCTCAAGCCGTCATTCACTCAATACAACTGGTATGTAACAGGCATAGGTATTGGCACTGTGTTCGGGTTTATGGTATTCATCTATGCAGGAAATTATCTTGTACTGCAAATCCAACAACATCAAACCTTATTGAATTGTGTTATTGGAATTGTATTATTGATCACCGCGATAATTCAAGTGAAAAAAATGGTCAATGTGCCGGCATCTGTCCGCTATAGTAAAATAATAAAGTCTTAGCAATTATGGTTCTCTTTTTATCCCCAATTTTTTCATTCGGGCCTCAAGTGTAGTGGGATTAAGTCCCAAAATTTTTGCAGCGCCTTTTTCTCCACTTACTTTCCAATTCACTTTTTTCAGCGTTTCAATGATATGCTCTTTTTCAACATCCTCCATTTTTTGTGGAGGAGCAAGCTTGCCGTTACTTCCTTTCACCAGAGCTTTTTCAAGCGGCACCCAATCGCCGTACTCCAGCGTACTTCCTGGACTTAAAATCAAAGCTCGTTCAATGAGATTTTCAAGTTCACGAATATTACCTGGCCAATTGTAATCCATCAGGCTTTCCATTACTTTGGGTGAAACGTTTGTTACTTTCTTTCCGATTTTAGCTTCATGCTTCTGGCAAAAATGTTTTACAAGTAATGGTATATCCTCTTTCCTCTCTCTCAACGGTGGGCAAATAATCGGAAACACATTTAGCCGGTAAAACAAATCTTCACGAAATTCCTTTTTCTCGATTGCCTGTTCAAGATTACGGTTGGTAGCAGCAATTACACGAACATTTACTTTCATACTCCTTGGATTGCCCAGGCGTTCAAATTCTCCTTCCTGTAAAACGCGTAACAACTTTGATTGCAGGTCAACCGGCAATTCTCCGATTTCATCCAAAAAAATAGATCCACCGTCAGCCAGTTCAAAACGGCCGATCTTTCTTTCCATTGCGCCTGTAAAAGCTCCTTTCTCATGGCCAAATAATTCACTTTCGATAAGATTTGCAGGCAGCGTAGCACAGTTTACTTTTACCAATGCTTTTTTACTCCGGTTACTAATGTTGTGGATGGCTCTTGCCATCAATTCCTTACCTGTACCAGACTCTCCCAGAATGAGAACCGTAGCATCCGTTGGCGCTACCTGCTCAATTTGCTGTAATACCTTGTGGAAATTTTTGCTTTTACTTACAATTTCTTCAAAGTTGTGACTATACTTAATTTCTTCCTGCAAATATTTATTCTCTTCCTGCAGTCGTAACTTTTCACGTTCCATCAATACCTGTTCAGTTATATCCACCATCATCGTTCTTGTAAATTGTCCGCTCATATCCGGCTTCGACCACCATTGAATCCATACAGGCTTACCATTGTCCTTGCGTCGCAGTTCCAATACAACGCCGCCGGTATCCGAACCACGACTTATTGAGTTAAACGCTTCTTTCAGGCGTTTTTGATTTTCGGGGCTATCAACAACAAGTGTTTTCCCATACATAGCCGAAACCTCCTCCGGTTTTATTCCCAGCATTTTCAAAGCAGCATGATTTGCTTTTATGAATTTTGAATCGAGGCTTTCATGCACATAAGCAATAGGGGCTTCTTCAAATAAATCGCGAAAGCGCTGTTCACTTTCTTTTAATTGTAATCGCAGATCATCATTGAGTTCCTTATAAACTCTTTCCAATTCTTTTTCCGCCTTCATTCTTTCTATTTCCGCCCCGGCTCTTGCAGCAAATATTCGCAGGATGGCCGTTTGATTCTGGTCTTCCGTCATTGGAATAGAATCAAAGGCCGCTATATTACCGATCACTTTGCCGGTGGAAGGACTATATATGGGAACCGCTACCCACGATTGAATTCCTTTTTCTCTCGGAAAACTTTTTTCCAATTCATTGGCACAAAAAAAATCCTTGCCTTCCATTACTATTTCGCATGGCGTTCCTTTTTTATCGTATTCAATATTCTCCAATATTTCCTGGCTCTCTATATAAGAAAGCATTCTCAATCTTGTATTATCACCACTGGAGCATTCTACTACCATCGAATAGCGAACATTCAATACAGATGTTACAAATTTTGCCAATTCACGAAAATAATCTTCGCCGGTTACGCTCGCTGTGCGTTCTGAAATAGTACGCAACAGCTCTTCTTCCATTTTTCTCTTACGAATATCACGAACGGCACTGCAGAAGTATTCTATTCCATTATGCTCAATAAAATTATTGGTTACTTCTACCGCATAATATTTACCGTCCTTATCACGATGTTCTGTTTCTAATATTTGTTGACCCAGCTTCTTTGTTGCTTTCCATCCTTCTTCCCATTCTTTACGGCTAAGTGAAGGATTCAAATCAAACACTGTCATTTTCATCAATTCATCTGTGCTATAGCCTGATTCGCGACAAACCGCTTCATTAATGCGAATGAATCTTCCACTCTTGTCAATCCAGAATATTTGGTCGCGAAGATTTTTGATAGTGCTGTTGTACAATTCAATTTCATTAAGTCTTTCTTTTAATTCCCAATTGTCGATCTTTCGTATGTCCCGCACAACGCTACAGGTGAATTCCTGTCCTTCAAATTCAATATAATTGCCGGTAACCTCTACATCATAGAGGTATCCTGTTTTATGTTGATGTGTCGATTCAAAAATGAATTTCTTTTCCTTTTTTACCCGTTGCCAGAATTTTTCAAAATCAGACGCTGTTCTTGAAGGATTAATATCCATCACGGTCATCGTTTTCAATTCATCTTTCGTATAGCCTGTCATCTGGCAAGCCATATCGTTTACCTGGAAAATATTTCCTGATGGGGTAACCCAAAAAACGGCTTCATGCAGATTCTCCATCGTAAAATGGGAAAGCATTCTCTCTTTTTCAGAGTCTAGTGAAGAAACTTTAGTCACGTTGATAGCTTGATGCAATAAAGTTAAATCAAAGAATAAAAAGATAAGAAATTTTGATGGCAGTATAATAACAATCTTAACCTCCGACAGAACCAACATAGCAGAAAGACCTAAATTGCTTTCTTAATAAATCCTTCCGAAAAGCTGAAAAAGGCGATGCTTTATCATAGAGGCTCTTCATGGGTAGCATTGGTTATTTCGAAAACATTATGGTCAAACCGTTGCGCGGTATAGCGCCTGCATTTGTGTAACTTCAAAATATGTTTTGTAGATGACATTAAGGCTCATATAGGTCATTTGTATTTCACGCGTTGAATTTTTTTAAAAAAACATCGTAAAGGAGGGCAAATGAAGGATATTGTTCAAATCTCCCTTGATCTCACCAATATTGATGAAGCGGTTGAAACGGCAGCAATGGCTTTGCGTGCAGGTGTAGACTGGCTCGAGGCCGGGACGCCTTTAATTTTGGCCGAAGGCCTTCAAGGTGTGAAAAAACTCAGAGAAGCTTTCCCGGGCACGCCAATCATTGCGGATCTTAAAACAATGGATGGCGGCTATCTTGAAGCTGAAATGATGGCGGGGGCAGGCGCGACCCATGTTGTAGTTATGGCAAGGGCACATGAAGAAACAATTAAATGTGCCATTAAAGCGGGAAAAGATTTTGGGATAAAAATCATGGGAGATAATCTCGCTTGTCCGGATAGGGTGAAAGCCGCAAGATGGCTTGAAGAATTAGGCTGCAATTACATCGTTCATCATATCGGGTATGATGAACGTCGCGGTATTGCTGCGAGTGGTAAAAGGATGCCGAGTCCACTTGATCAGCTCAAGGAAGTGGTAAGTGCCGTGAAAATCCCGGTTCAGGCCGTTGGGGGGTTGAGCCTGGAGCAAGCGATCCGCTGTCCCGAATATGGGGCTCCGTTAGTTGTGCTAGGCACGCCGTTGGCCATTGACGCTGATGCATTCAAGACAGCTGATGGCGATCTTGAAAGTTCATTGAGGTTGATATGCCGCACAATTCATGCACATGGTGACGTTGCTGTCGATCACGGCTAACAAATTAAATTTGTAACGCTCTTCATTAATCATATTAAGTGAATTTTACGTATGAAATTTCCAGCAGTCGTGAACTATGCACGGGAGAAAGGTTCTGTTGAGATCCGCGAAATCGAAAAGCCTTCGATTGGTGAGGAAGATGTATTGCTCGAAGTAGCGAATGTAGGCGTATGCGGCAGCGATCTCCATCAGTGGATGGCTGATCATAGCTGGACCGTGAATTATCCTGTTGTGCTTGGACATGAATTCGGCGGTCAGATAACTGAAATAGGTAAACGTGTTAGTGGATGGAAAGAAGGTGATCGCGTGGTGAGTGAAACTGCAGCAGTGATCGATATGAATAGTCCTTTATCGCGGCGTGGCTGGTACAATCTCGATCCAACGCGCAAAGGTTTTGGTTACGGTGTGAATGGAGCAATGACGCGTTTTGTAAAAGTTCCTTCGCGCTGCCTGCATAGAATTCCAAGTCATCTTTCCTTCGAATCGGCATGCTTAACCGAACCTTGCTGCGTGGCATACAATGCGGTGGTTGAAAATGCTCATATTAAACCCGGAGATCGCGTCATAATTCTTGGCCCCGGAACGATCGGGATACTATGTGCGGCATCGTCGGATTGCCTGCAGACAAAAGCAGGCTTTCTATCGCAGCCAAATATGGTTGTGAAATAATAACTGGGGATGCTTCGGCCTGGGCAAAAGAAGGAGACGGTCTTGGCGCGGACTGCATTATCGACGCTGCAGGAACAAGTGCAACCCTGAGAATTGCTTTGGAACTTGTTCGTCCGAATGGGCAAATCAGCAAAGTGGGATGGGGACCGCAGCCGCTCAATTTTTCACTCGACGCTTTGGTACAGAAAAATATCAGGTTGCAGGGAAGTTTTAGTCACAACTGGCCGATATGGGAACGGGTAATATCACTCATCGCAGGAGAGCAGCTGAATGTTCAGCATATTGTCGGCGGCATATGGCCAATCACCGAATGGCAGGAGGCATTTGAGAAAATGCACCGGGGAGAAATTGTGAAAAGTGTGCTTAAACCAATTTAATATGCGGTTGCAAGACAAGGTCATTATTGTTACCGGCAGCACTACCGGCATCGGTAAAGCGATTGCGTTGCGATGTGTCTCAGAGGGAGCTAAGGTCGTGATTCACGGACTGGAAAAAGACTTAGGCGAGACAGTTATGTCACAGCTTGGAAAAGACAATGCTGTTTTGCATATCGAAGATATCAGCAATGCTGGTGCAGCCGACCGTTTGGTGGATATTGCCGTCAGAACTTTCGGGAAACTGGATGCGGTGGTGAATAATGCTGCTGCTGTTCTTTCTTCCAATATTGAAACCACTGATACAGCTTTCTTTGAAAAAATACTTCGAATAAACCTGGTTGCACCGCTTGCCCTGATTAGGGCTGCACTTCCATATCTTTCAAAAACAAAAGGCTGTGTGTTAAATATCGGTTCAGTGAATGCTTATAGCGGAGAGCCCAACCTGCTTGCATACAGCGTGTCAAAAGGCGGACTGATGACGTTGTCAAGAAATCTCGGCGACACACTTCATCGTGAGCATGGCGTGCGGGTGAACCAGATCAATCCGGGGTGGGTGCTTACAGAAAGAGAGATTCAACGCAAACGCGAACAGGGTTTGACCGATGATTGGTATGCCGCACTCCCTCGTGTTTATGCGCCGGCGGGAAGAATTTTTTTTCCGGAAGAAATTGCTGCTGCGGCGATATACTGGCTCGCAGATGAATGCGGTCCTGTGAGCGGACAAGTATCCGACATCGAACAACATCCTTTTATCGGCCGCAACCCGGCGAAAGATACCTCAACTATTCCCTCCACAACCGACAAAAAAAATTAATTCACTAAAGCATGCTAAAGGTAGCCGTATTTCCCAAAGCATATATGAGGTCATTGTGTAAAGATGGAAGTATGCGATTGTCGGAATGGATTGAAATGGCATGTTCGTTGGATATTGATGGACTCGAATGGTACGCCGGTTTTTTAGGCAGTATGAAAAAAACTGGAAAATTTTCAGACGTGAAGTGGAGGATAAAGGGAAACAGATCCCGATGTTGTGCTGTTCGCCGGATTTTACACATCCCGATAAAAATTTTCGTGAAAATGAAATCCTCAAACAAAAAAAATGCATCGACATGATCTATGAGCTGGGTGGTTCTTATTGCCGTGTCTTGTCAGGGCAAAGACGACCTGAGCTTTCCGTTGATGAAGGCATCAACCTTGCCGCGCAATGTATCGAAGCGTGTTTGCCCTATGCAGCCCAAAAAAATATTACGCTCATCCTCGAGAATCATTATAAAGATGATTTTTGGGAATATCCGGAATTTGCCCAAAAAATGAATGTCTTTTGCGAGCTGGTTGAGCGAATTCATCAACCTAATTTCGGCGTGAACTATGATCCCAGCAATGCATTTCTCGCGGGAGAAGATCCCATTGAATTACTAAAACGGGTATCTGCCCGCGTAGTTACGATGCATGCAAGCGACCGTTATCTTAAAGAAGGGAAAATTGAAGATTTGCGTAATGAAGAATCGGGTGTAGCAGGATATGCCAAAATATTATCACACGGTGAAATTGGGAAAGGTCTAAATGATTATGATGCCATCTTCACCGAGCTGAAAAAAGTGGGGTTTGATGGCTGGATTAGCATCGAAGATGGTGTCGATGGATTCGATCAATTGGAACGTAGCGTTTTTTTTATAAGAAGTAAAATTGAAAAATATTGGCCTTCATCCTGACAAATATTGGAGAAGAGGTCAATAGGCTTTAATGGTTAATGTTTCTTGATTAGGGTCCTTTAAAAATTCGAAGACTATTCTATTGATAAATGTCACCAGAACAGAAGTAAGAAAAAAGATTTATTTGGTTGAAAACTTTGTCACTACATGTTTACGAACGCGGTGCCCTGCGGCTTCATCCATCAATATAACATCAAAAAAAGAAGCCCATCCGCCAGCAGAACGAGGGGAGTATGCAACGACCAGTAAATTTTTTTAGATTTGCTCTAATGAGACGGATCAAGCAACAACCAAAGGGAGAAGATATCCCCTATTTTAGCGATCTCGTAAGCTTTTATAAACATGTAAATGGACGGCCCCCGTTACATAAAGATTTCGATATAAGAGAAATTGATCCGGAGGTATTAAAAGGATATGATTATGTTGCTAAACCATTCCGTCATTCCTTTTATTGTATTGCACTTTTCCTGCAGGGAGACATTACACTTAATACAGGTTTTTGGAAAACACGGCTCAAGAAACCAGCTTTATATTTTAAGACGCCATGCCAGGTAGTTTCATGGACAAAACCTGAACGTTGGTTAAAGGAATATTTTATCGTGTTTACAGAAAATTTTATGCTCAACTACAAGGCGCTTGCAGACATCATCTTTGAATTGCCTTTTTTCAAGCTTGAGAAGGCGATCCCATTTGAATTAGAACCCGACGAAGTTGAGCTGCTGACTGATTTGTATAACCAGATATTAAAAGAATACAGGTCTGATAACACAGACAAATTCGATCTGATTGCTTCTTATACTCAGACCTTATTAATTCATATACGCAGAATGTATAACAAGTATGCAAAAATTGATAAGTCACTTACTGCGCACATTCATCAGCACGATCAATCACTGGTAGAAGAATTCCGTGTATTAATCAGAAAAAATATTCTTTCCGGTAATATGGAGAACAGCAACCGAACTGTAAAATATTTTGCATCTCAACTGACAACGCATCCAAATCACCTGAATGCTGTTGTAAAAAGACTAACGAAAAAAACAGCTATTGCTTTTATTCATGAGCAATTGGTTCATGAAGCAAAGTCGTTACTGAATCAAACAGAGTTAAGTATTAAAGAAATAGCATTTAGTCTGGGCTTTAATGAGCCTTCGCACTTCAATCATTTCTTCAAAAAACAAATGCATACGACACCAGTACTATATCGGAAAGAAAAACAGGTTTCATTTTCGAATAATTCCCTTTAGATTTTATCAATTCAGGGTTTCAACTGCTGCAAATATCAAGAGCCGACACTTTGAGCCAACTATATTCAATTCCTGCAATCAGTGAAATGCCAAGAAAATTAGATGAGCACTATGCTTTGCTTGGCAAAAAAGATTGAACGCTGCCATTAGCATGACGGCTGAACAACGCTACTCTGATTTAGCAAATACTTATCCCGAATTTCTACAACGTTATGTAAGAGAGTCGCCTTTGTTTATATTTAAAGGATGATAGTAGGGTGGAGGCCATTCAATGGCGACTAAATTAATTAAGCCAATAGAGTAATTAACGTTTTTTATTTCACCTCACCTATTACCTTATTCTAAATTGTAATAAAATGAAAATAGAATATAACAATTAAGATTTTAGTGTTTCTGATTTTTAGGATCATCCGCCGGATTTACATATGTTACTCCTGAAGGGCCATAACCAGTAATCCCGACAATAACCGGTGCCTCCTTTGTCATTGCAAAGTGATTTTGTCCTTCAATTTCTGAGTAAATACTTCCAACCGGAAGTTTTTTTAGTTTGCTTTCATCAAATTTATCGCCGTATCCAAAATACCACGTTCCTGAAACCACAGTGCCAATACGGTCATCCGGATGAAGATGTGCAGCAATCTTTGTATTAGCAGCTACTTTTAATAAAATTGTATAAAGTCCGGCTTTAGAAGGATCTCCGTGAATAACTATTACCTGTACAGCACTTAAGTTAGAAGATCCCGGTGCAGTTGGACCAGTTGCCTTCGCGTCAATAATCTCCTGTTGGGTCATTCGCAACTGCCCGCTTTCACCTCGCTGGGCATCGGCTGATTCAATATTCACCAGGAGCCCAATTACAAAACAGAATCGCAATTGCCTGCAAATAATTTTTTTTAAAATTTTAGATAGATACATAACATCTGATTTTTTAAGATTGAATTTTTTTTATATCCATTAGAAAAAAATTTACCTAGATACCTCTTACTGTATAATATTAAAACAAGCGTATCCATATTTTATTTTTCAAAAAAGTCTTCGAGACCTTTTAATACCTGGTCAGTTTTTTCCTGCACAATCCAATGGCCAGCTCCCTGAATTTTTACTTCTGTGACGTTGTTTGCAACGAGCCTGCAATGGTCTCCAAAATATGGAGCAGCAGAATATTCAGCACCCATTGCGAGCAATGGCATGTCAAGTTTATGTTTCATAAATTCAAGATTGTCTTTGGCATCTTCAGGAAAAGCACCAAACCAGTGAAAACTGCCGGTTGTTGATCCCGGGGTAGAATACGCCCTGATAAATTCATTTGTTTCCTGGTTTGTAAAAGAATTTTTTACATAGCCTACTATGGGCCAGAAATCACGAAGAAATATATCTGCCTG
>VBAQ01000058.1:0-907 GCA_005883765.1 Bacteroidota bacterium | reverse complement strand
CCTTTAACCAACTCACCTGCAACAGGCCTTGCAAAAAAACCAAACCACCACAGCTTGTTGTATAAGTCAGTCCACACCGGTTCTACACCCGGTATTAATGCATCTAATAATGCAACCTTTTTTACTTCGCTACCAAATTGGGCAGCATAAGCATAGGCCACCATTAATCCAATATCATGACCTGCAAGATTGATATTTGTATAGCCCAGTTCTTTAATCAATTCGTGTATATCTTTTGCCAGGGTTTTTTTATCATAACCATTTTTAAGCTTGCCAGATTCTCCAACACCCGGCAGGTCTGGTGCGATGATGGTAAAACGTTTGGAAAGTGCAGGCATTATTCTGGCCCACATAAACCAGTTTTGCCCAAAGCCATGAATTAATAATAATGGTTCTCCTTTTCCGCCTGTTACATAATGGATTTTTATACCGTTCACTGTAGCATATTTATGTACAAATCCTGCTGGTGGCGAAGCAGGCTTACCTATTTGTCCAGATACGTTTTGAGCCGACAGGAATATTAAGATGAGACCCATTAGAAAGAGTATCTTTTTCATTATTATTTTTTTATAAATTTAATAAATCAGTTTTAGTAACTGTGTTTTTATTTGGAGCAAATGAATTTGAAATATAAAAATGTGCGAACCGCTGGCAGGTTTAAGAGACCTTTTAATCAGTCAAGGGTTTACATTTTTACGATGCAAAATTCCCGCAAATGAAAGGTAAATACCATGATAAAAAGCAAAAAAAAATTGTGACAAAAATCACAGATGGGCTAACATAACGTTTTTAATTACCGCGTTTCAGATGCCAAAGCAAAAAGCATATTAAATACCTGTATAGCGGCTTGCGCAGCGGCGTAAACGCAACACCGACTTTTTTTATTAATGGGGAAAAATATAATGAT
>VBAQ01000151.1:13607-51151 GCA_005883765.1 Bacteroidota bacterium | reverse complement strand
CTTACATCGCGTTGGGAAAAAGATATCCCGAAAGATGTTAAGCAAATGGCTGACAGCATTAACAAACAAATGACTGCAATCGAAGAAACACTTTACCAGACAAAAGCAAAAAGCGGGCAAGACGTGTTGAATTACCCGATCAAATTAAATGATAAGCTGGGAGGCATTTTTAATATTGCCAATAGTGGTAACATGGCTCCAAGCAAACAGGTGAAAGAAGCCTATGCTGATATTGCCGCACAGAGTGATGTGGCCTTGGCCAAATTAAAAAAAGTTTTTGACCGGGATGTGCCGGCACTGAATGACATGATCCGCCAGAAAACGCTGCCGGTTATCGGTGTAAAAAAAGATTGATCTACATATACGAAGAATTCGAGGCCGCAGTTTTCCGGCCTTTTTTATTTTGTGCAATTTTTGTCCAGGCAATAAAATCAAAATCCATTTTACATCAAAAGCCGTATTTGTATGATATGCGCATCAATTCGTACTTCTTTGCTCTTATTATCTGTGTTCCTATCGAAGTTTGTTGTTAACCAACCGATTTATTTTTTTAATACTTAAAAAATTTTTATGAAAAAGAAAAAGCTTTTGCTTATAGCAACGGCAGTTGTCGCTGTGTGCGGCGGTATCATACTGGCGGCCGACCACATAGACTCCCCGGCAGTTACAAATCAGCCATCTGACATAACCGATCTGTATGTTTTCCGCGGAGAAAACCCCGACAACCTCGTATTTGTTGCTAACACTCAAGGATTACTTAGCCCTGCGTCTACTGCAAACGCGAAGTTTGATGAAAACACAATGATCGAGATCAACATTGACAACAATGGTGACCACGTCGAAGACCTGGTGATCCAATGTATCGCAAAAAATGGCATGATGAGAGTGTATGGTCCTTTCAAACCGTCGGTGACCGGTACGACCAGCTATCTCGGAATTAATAATTTCACCGCCCAGGTCGAAATCACTCCCTATGGTCAACCGGCCATAATAGCTGAACAAAAGGGAGTGAAGGTATTCGCCGGTCCACGGGATGATCCATTCTTTTTTGACCTGGTTAGGTTTCGCCAGATAATTGCCGGTACTGCCACCTCATTCAATAATCCCGGTAATGACACATTTGCCGGAACGAATGTCCTTGGATTGGTGGTAGAACTTCCCAAAACGATGTTGGGCGGAAATGGGACAATTGATGTTTGGGCAGAAACTAAAAAGAAAACAAACACGCAGTAATTTTTTGAAATTTTAAAAAAGAACTACAATGAAAAAGAAAAATATTCTTGGAGCACAAAAACTAGTTTATCTCGTTGTCGCCTTATTTGCGCTCGGCTCCTGTAAAAAAAATTCTTCAGGTTCAGGATTATCGGAAAACGCTGCCGGTTATCGGTGTAAAAAAAGATTGATCTACATATACGAAGAAAATGGATCAAATGGCCCGCCCGGCAATAAATACGGTATTTGTCGGGAGTAGCCGAAAAGATGAATTCAATACCACGGTGCCATCTGCGATGAGTGCGGCTTTTCTTAGCGATTTTATACATAAGCTCGAAGGATTTGGATACACTTCAAATATTTTAGGATTGAATAAAGACCAATTCGCGGGTGTATTAGTAACGGATGTGCTGAACGTAAGTACGACGGGTGTCACGAGTTTTTATGACGGAACTCATGTATTGACGGGCAGGGCATTAAATGATGACGTCATCGATGCAGAGCTAACACTGATATTCGGTGGCCCTACTGGCACATCAAATCCCGGCTTGACCAGTGATCACGTAAATGGAAATGATAAGCCTTTTCTCACTTCATTTCCTTACGAAGCAGAACCTCATTGATTTTTTACCCGGGGAAGCAAAACTCCCCCTTCAAATTTGATCATTTATGAAATCATTTTTTGTAATCGCAGCGGCTGCATTAACATGTTTAAACGGCTGCAAACCGCAATTAAAAACGGTAACGAACGAGAGGGACTATGAAGTTTATCTGAAATTAAAAGCTCAGTCTTCCCTTCGTTCGCTTGCATTGATCAATACAGACATAAATTTCTGGAGCCAGCGATTGAGAAAAATTTCTTTTGACCCGGTCTGCCGTGTGAAATTGGCAGGATTATATGGTTCGAGATTTAAAATTGCCGGTGATATCAATGACATTCACAGGAGCGACAGTCTGTATCGTTTGGCCAATCCGCTTATCAAAATAGGAAGTTCTTCAGTGTATAAGGCATTGGCCGCTAACTGCATTACCCAGCACAAATTCCGGCAAGCCAAAGAGTATATTGATACCGCTTTCCAAATGGGCGATGATAAATTCACTTCGCTCCTGATGCAATGTGACGTGTCGATTGAATTGGGAGATCTTTCTCTTGCAAAAAGATCTTTAGCCCAGATAGAAGATAAAAATGATTTTGATTGTCTTATCCGCGAGGCAAAATTATTGGATCGCCAGGGTGATCTGCCGGGAGCGATAGCAAAAATGGGAAAAGCTGCAGAGCAGGTTAAATCTTCAAATAATAATAAATTGTTTGCATGGGCCGAGACGAATCTTGCGGACATGTATGGTCATGATAACCGCTATTCAGACGCTTATCATTGCTATCTTGAAGTCCTGAAAAAAGACCCCGAAGATCTGTACGCATTAAAAGGCATTGCGTGGCTTGCTTTTTCACATGATAGAAATGTAAATGCGGCCAAGCGAATAATAGACTACCTATCACGTCTTCATCCCGTTCCGGACTATGATCTGATGCTTGCCAAAATCGCGGCCTACGAAAATGATCAAATTGAGGAAAAGAGATTGCTTAAAAAGTTTCTTGATGAAGTGAGCAACCCGCTTTATGGGGATATGTATAATAAATATGTTTTTTATCTGACCTCCGATGAAATAAAAAATACGGACAAGGCATTATCGATTGCAGAAAGAGAGGTCAACAATAGACCAACACCTCAATCGTTTGACTTGCTTGCCTGGGCTAAATTTCAATCCGGTCAAAAAGGGGAAGCTTTAAAAATTGAGAGACGTTTTGTCGAAAACAAGAATTTTGAACCGGATGCTTTGTACCATCTGGGTATTATTTATGCAAGTGCCGGCAATATCTCAAAGGGTAAGAAATATTTAAGCCGGGCCGAAAATGCTTCATTTGAATTAGGTCCGGCCATGTCCGAGGAAATCCGAACGGCGTTAGAAAATTTGTGAGACATATGTTTGATCTGGTAAAAATCGTTCTGTTCCCTGTCTTACTCTTTCCCTTTAAGTTACTCTGCCAGCAAAGGCTGGCGATGGATGAAGCTGGGGTTGTAATAAGTTTTGCTGCCAATGTTCCTGTTGAAGGTGCGACTGTGATCATTCACCCGGGCAGCAAGGTTGCGGTAACAGATGAATTTGGAAAATTCTTTTTTAAAAATGCGTTGACTTCTGACAGCATCTTCATCTCCGCAATTGGGTTTGAGCCAAAAGCTATCAGTTACGAGGAATTTGAAGGGAACCATAACATTATTTCTCTGAATCAAAGACATGTCGAATTAAGTTCTATCACAATTCTCGCTAATCGCAAAGATCAATTGAATCACATTAGCAAAATAGACATACAAATGCGCAACCTCACAAATTCGCAGGAGATATTGCGACTGGTTCCGGGCTTGTTCATTGGTCAACATGCGGGTGGCGGTAAGGCCGAGCAGCTCTTTTTGCGAGGGTTCGATCTCGATCACGGAACAGACATAAATATTTCGGTAGATGGTATACCCATTAACATGGTGTCCCACGCACACGGGCAGGGATACGCTGATCTGCATTTCCTGATCCCCGAGTCGATCGAAGACGTAAATTTTAGAAAAGGACCGTACTATGCCGAAAAAGGAAATTTGACGACGGCAGGTTACGTAGAATACAAAACAAAAAATTCACTGCCAACCAACCTGATCAAAATCGAAGCGGGTCAATTTAGCAGTTACAGAACCGTTGCTATGATAAATCTTTTAAATAAGCAGAGCAAGCAAAACCAATCAGCTTTTATCTCGTCGGAATACATGTATACAAATGGTTACTTTCAAAATCCGCAACATTTCAATCGTATTAACCTGTTTGGCAAATACTATAAGAAAATAAATGAAAAAAATGATGTTGTTTTTTCCGCCTCAACTTTTTACAGCCGCTGGAATGCGTCTGGACAGATACCGGAGCGTGCCGTGAAAAGTGGCGTAACGGGATTTTTTGGTTCGATTGATCCGAATGAAGGGGGAAAAACCAGGCGCACCAATTTGAATTTGCAGTTGCAAACGATCCTAAAACACGGTGATTCTTTTAAAAACCAGTTGTATTATACAAAATATAATTTTCAACTTTACTCAGACTTTACCTTTTTTTTGATAGACAGTTTAAATGGCGACCAGATCAGGCAAAAGGAGAGCAGAGATCTTTTCGGCTACAATGGAATTTTTTTGCATAAGAATAATGGTAAATTTTCTACGGAAGCCGGAGTAAGCCTTCGATATGATAAGACAAAAAACTCTGAACTTTCGCGGTCCAAAAATAAGAACGTCGTTACAGACAGTATTCAGTTTGGTGATATCAGAGAATTAAATGTTGGAATATGGATAAACGAAACGATCGATATAAATAAAAAATGGACCCTTAGTTCAGGCTTGCGATACGATCATTTCAATAACACGTATTTTGACAAACTTGAACATATTTCAAAAATGGCAACTGCTGGTATGGTCAGCCCTAAAATCAATTTTTATTATCAGCCCGGCAACAAGACAAAGTTATATTTGACGGCGGGGAAAGGCTTTCATTCAAACGATACCCGTATAGCGGTTGAAACAGACGGAAGAAAAATTTTGACTGCCGCATATGGTAGTGACATCGGTGTTATATTAAAACCGACAAAAAATATCTTGTTGCAATCAGCTCTGTGGTATCTAAAGCTCGACCAGGAATTTGTATATGTAGGTGATGAGGGCGTTGTAAAACCCAGTGGCAGTTCTAAACGTCTAGGTTTGGATTTTTCGCTACGTTATCAATTAGTCAAATGGCTTTATGTTGATTTTGATGGAAATTACTCCCATGGTCGATCAGCAGGTAAAGGGCGAGGGCAGAATTATCTTCCGCTGGCGCCCGTATTTACAAGCATTGGAGGCATTACCTACAGGAACGACAGGGGATGGAACGCAAGTTTACGTTACAGGTATATGGGAAGCAGACCTGCTGATGAAAGTAATATCATTAGAGCGACAGGATATTTTGTTACCGATGCACTGGTCAATTTTACGCAGCAAAAATTTGAAGCCGGTATTTCAATCCAGAATCTTTTTTATGTGCAGTGGAAAGAGACTCAGTTTGAGACAACCAGCAGATTGCGCGGTGAAGCATTACCGGTAACAGAAATACATTTTACCCCAGGTACTCCTTTCTTTTTTAAAACCCACATTTCCATTTTCTTTTGATAAAAATTTACGCTAGCGAAGCTACATCCTTAATTTCGGTTTCACTTCCCGGACTCCCGCCGTTGCGCCTCCATTCAATGTGATGGCGTGACGCTTACAAAAGACAAGAATTAAAAAAACCAGGCACTCGTTTGTTTACGTATCTAATAGAGAATTAAATGATTTTGAAATCTTATTAGGTCTTTTTAATTTGGTGTACCTTAATCAAGAAAGCGAAGCCAATGAAGTGTGTCATCGTCGATGATAATGCAATGGCGCGGATGGCCATGGAAAAATTAGTGAGCCAGGTAAAGGATCTCTCAGTAGTGGCGGAATGCGAAAGTGCAATTGATGCGTACAATATAGTAAATAGACAACCGGTCGATCTCCTACTTCTCGACATTGAAATGCCAGGCATGTCGGGCCTGGAGCTCACAAAAAATCTTGGAAAAAAAAGTCCTCTCATCGTTTTTACTACTGCCAAAACAAACTATGCTGTGGATGCCTTTGAGTTGAACGTGGTTGATTATCTCGTCAAACCGATTGAACCGGCCCGGTTTTTAAAAGCCATCGACCGGGTAAAGGAAGCCCTGGAGAGTACTAAAGAGGAGATAGAAGTGAGGGACAAGGAATTTGTGTTCATCAGGGACAGTGGTGTCTTGAAGAAAATTAATGCAGACGACATTTTATACCTTGAGGCCATGGGCGACTATGTAAAAGTTTTTACTTCTCAGAAATTTCATATTGTTCATGCCACATTAAAATCGATCGAGGAAAAATTGCCTTCATCAAAATTTATGCGTGTCCATCGCAGCTACATTGTGGCTCTCAATAAGATTGATTTTATCGAAGAAGGTGTGATTAACATCAACGGTACTGCTATTCCCGTTGCAGACGCATTCAGAACGACCCTGAATGGCCGGCTCAATCTTTTATAAACTCCAACGACAGTTTTAAGCCATTCGTCGATAAAATGCCCGTATACCGACTTAATTAGCCTTTCCAATGGCCGCTGTCCTATAAATTTGAAACTCTGGCTTTTGGTCCAAGCATAAAGGGCAGGCTATTATATATGAAGACTAAGTACATTATTATTTTTCTATTGTGCCTCCTGGCTTTGACGGTCAGCGAGTATCTTTTTTTAACGGAATTGAATAACCAGCAGCGTTTTTATATCCTTTTTGTTACTACTGTTATAGCGATCGGCTCGATCATTACCATTTTTGCATGTTACAAACGATTACGGAAGGACATGTAAGTCCGCAGGATTTTGTAATTTACATAATCCAATCCTTCCTTGAGCATGCTAAACACAAGGTTTAAATACCTATTACTCATCATTTTTCTTGTCAGCATTTTACTCATCGTTTTTCTTCAGTACAATTCCGGAAAAAGTATCAAACATCTGATTGGCGACAACAAAAGCCTGTTGGGCGAACTGCAGATCAAATCAAAACTTCAAAAACTACAAACGGATATTATTTTTTCAGAGAGCGCTTTAAGAGAGCTGGTAAACAATGACGATGCTCAACACATACAAGAATTCGATAAAGGCATTAATAGCATTGAGAGCGAATTTACTGAAATTGACAGCCTAATCAAGCCCACCTACGACCCGGAATTGAGAAATCGCATCGATTTTCTGATCAAAGAAAAAATTGAAAACAGCGACCAGGCAATTCATCTTCTTTTCAACCAGGGTAAAGATTCAGCACTTGGTTTCATTCGCACCATGCGCGGGAGGGTTATCAGAGATAGTATTATTCAAACTATTAGTTTCCTTAATGAAAACAGGCAACTGGCGCTTAGCAATATTTCAAGGTCGGTGAATGTTAACGGGTCAAAGGCCAAAAGTTGGGGTATTATCCTTGCCGTTATCGCGTGTTTTGCCTCGATCATTGCATTCTGGTACCTGATCTACCAGGGGCAGCGCCAGCAAAAATTAATTCAGACTCTGGATAGCTCAGAAAAAAAATTAAAAGAAACGTCCAAGGTGCAGGAACAGTTTGTTGCGAACATTAGTCATGAGATTCGGACACCCATGAATGCTATACTTGGTTTCACCGGGCTGTTACAAAGGACAAAACTTGACAAAAACCAGCAGGAATATGTAAGGTCGATCCGTTCTTCATCTGAGAACTTGCTTACCATTATAAATGACATTCTCGATCTCTCACGCATTGAATCCGGTATGATGCACATTGAAATGCTTCCTTTCAATTTGCGGGAGCTTCTCGATTCGCTGATCACAATGATGAATGAAAAAGCAAAAAACAGGAATCTATACCTGAGGTCGGAGTCAGATGAGTCTATCCCTAAAACGTTGAAAGGAGATGCCGTGAGGCTAACCCAGATTTTATTGAATCTCATAAGTAACGCTTTAAAATTTACCCATAAAGGAGGCGTATTAGTGAAGCTCGAGATGAAGGAAAAAACCGACCAGACGTGTTTTATTCGTTTTGTTATTTCTGATACCGGTATTGGCATTGATCCCGAAAAACAAAAAACAATTTTTGAACGCTTTCAGCAAGCTCAGCCTGAGACCACACGGCGATATGGAGGAACGGGTTTAGGTTTGTCAATTGTTAAACAGCTTGTGGAACTCCAAAATGGAAAGATATCAGTTACCAGCGAACCTGGCAAAGGCTCTGTATTTACAGTTGACTTGCCTTACCAGATAGCCGGTGAAGAAGAGAAAGCCGTTCCAGCGCCTGTATTGGTTGCAGAACCTCTTCTTCAAAAAATAAAATTGCTCGTAGCCGAAGACAATGTCATGAACAGAAAACTGGTTGAGCATTTATTAGAACAATGGCAGATCGATTTTGATATGGTAACGAATGGAGCCGAAGCCGTTGAAGTTCTCAGCCGAAAGGCCGAAGAGTACGACATGGTGCTCATGGACATACAGATGCCCGAAATGGATGGGTATACCGCAACAGAAAAGATTCGGTATGATTTACGGTTAAACCTGCCTATCGTTGCAATGACAGCGCATGCATTGGCAGGTGAAAAGGAAAAATGTATCGGGGTCGGCATGGATGACTATATTTCTAAACCGATCAACGAACAACAGCTTTATAATCTAATTCATAAATACGCAAAAATCTTTTCCGACGACGACGTTGCCGTTATTGATAGGGAATACTTAAGGTCGTTGTCAAAGGGCGATGAAGCTTTTGAAAAAAATATGATGAAGGCTTTCTCAGAGCAAATGCCCAGGGAACTCAATGCACTTAAAACAGCAATCGCTGAAAAGAATTATAAAAAAATTGAATCCGCAGCTCACAGTATGAAGTCGACGGTCTCATTCCTGGGAATTCATCAGCTTGCTCCTTTATTAGAACAGATAGAAACGGATTCTCAGAATAAGAATGGGATCACCGGGATCCACCACAGCTTTACTTCGGTTGAGGCTACTTGTCACCTTGCTATAAAAGAAGTGAGCAAACTGATGTTATTTGACAAAAATCAAGTTGATCTAAAATAAGTTTCTAGCATCTCACCGATTTCATCGCCAGTTTAAGCCTATTGAACGATTTTGAGTTTAATTCCGATTACCGACGTATTACCTTTATGTCCTCGTTACACATAGATACTATTTAGTTTTTTATATAAAGATTTTGGTTTCGTATGGTTAAGGGTGTGCCCTGCTAGTCTTGGCGGGGCCTTTTTTAAAAAGTCGATTCCTATGATCACATTGATCCTACTCAAATTAATTTACGAGCTTATCATCAGAAAAACCTGGAAAATAAAGCCGGCAATTGCCTGACATAATTCTAGCAGTTTTTATTCCAATGAAAAGCCCAATGCACAACGAAAGAAGGTCGCAACCTGAACTAACGGTAATCCTTAACCCGTGAAATTTTTGCTATAACAGCCTCACACAATGTCCGGCCCCGATTCCTCGGGGCTATTTTATTGATAAAATTTCCCAGAGCAAATTCCGCATCACTCTTCGTTTTGAAGCATGCCGGGTCGTCTTTCTCTTGTGCGTTTTACGGATTGTTCGGTTCTCCATTCGTCGACTTTCTTGGGATCACCACTCAATAAAATATCTGGAACTTTCCAGCCCCGGAAATCGGCCGGCCTCGTATAAACAGGAGGTGCTAACAAATTATCCTGGAAAGAATCAAAGAGCGCAGACGTTTCATCGTTCAATACCCCCGGGATCAACCGGCCAATAGCATCAACTAAAACTGCTGCACCTAATTCTCCTCCGCTGAGCACATAATCACCGATTGAAATTTCTTTCGTTACAAAATGCTCACGAATACGCTCATCAATGCCTTTATAATGGCCGCAAATAATTAAGAGATTCCCCATTAATGAAAGATAGTTGGCGATTTTCTGGTCAAAAGTTTGTCCATCCGGTGTCAGGTAGATGACGTCGTCATAATTTCGTTGTTCGCTCAACTCCTCAATAGCGTTTACAAGTGGTTGGCACATCATTACCATACCAGCACCACCCCCATACTGATAGTCGTCAACCTGTCCGTATTCATTCACGGCCCACTTACGAAGATTATGCACATGCACTTCCAGCAAGCCCTTGCTTTGAGCTCTTTTCATCATGCTATGATTCAAAGGGCTTTCAAGGAGTTCCGGCAAAACAGTGATGATATCAATGCGCATGAGGCAAATATAGTTTAATACTCTTCTATTGAAGAGAGCCAAGCGTCATGCTCTCATTGTGCTAGTTGGATTCACTATTAAGAAATTACACTCCAAATTGCTGCAGGTGATGATCGAGGTGCTTCCATGTCCCCATGCTCCATTGTTCATTAGTGAGCTTGCCAAAGAAAGGATGTGTTTTGTTAACGATATTTTCTTCTTTGAAATCATATATCATCGTGATCAATTCCTGTCTCTCTTTTTCAAAATCTTTATCAGTGCTGGTCATTACAAACGATGGATCGGTTGGCAAGTTGCGTTTGAAAGGCTTATCACCATAAAAAATTGACTTAGCAAAGGGACCAACTATCCTTCCAAACAATGTTCGTGGCAGATTGTGAACGCCCTGCGCAGAACCCATTGGCATTTGCAGATGAGCCAGCATCTGTGCTACATTCATTTTGCCCCATTGTGGCTGCGAATGAGGAGAAAGTTTATTGATGCGATCAATGATTTCTTGTCTAACAAAAGGATCAAAGAGATTTTTTAATTTCATGTTCTGTAATTAGGTAAAAAATAAACTCTATCCCGCTTCATAATACGGTACTTCATCATGTGACTCTGCTTCCTTTTGTTGCCAGTAGGATAAAGTCACAACATGTCCTTGAGGTGTCTTTAGTAATCTTCCAAAAATGGCGTTGGTGGGATTGAAAGTTACGTCAGTTACTCCAACGGTGAATGTTTCAGGAGGCTGCGGTTGAGGAATAGGCTCAGGTTGAGGTTGAGATTCAGATTCAGTAGTTGCCTCCGTGGTTGCCACCGGCTTGGTGGGCGATGCGACAACTTTCGGTGGTGGTGAAGCAACGACAACTACAGCGTATTTGTTATATTCAAGCAACTGCTTTAAAAAAGCCACCCGCTCTGCACTCACATTTTTTTCTACGATAGCACATTTTACCCCATTCAATTCTTCAAATTCATGATTTTTATTGATCGCCATATCAGAAAATTCAAAATTCAAAATTCAAAAGTAAATTGCAAACGCATCAGACGTCTACCATTTTGATTTTTTAATTTTTATTTTTACTTTTTATTTAAGTAACGAATGAATATAATTATAAGCTCCACTGGCAATACCTGTAATTAAAATTCCTCCTACACAAATCCCCATGGCAATTTTTGGTTGCCAATGGCTATGAATCTTCTCGATAGGGTTTTCATTTGCATCCATGAACATGGCTTTGATCACTTTTAAATAATAATACAATGAAACCACCATGTTCAATGCCGCAATAACAATCAACGAATAATTTCCTTTACCTGCTCCAGCAAAGAGCAAAAAGAATTTTCCAAAAAATCCGGCCAGGGGCGGAATTCCAGCTAACGAAAATAATGAGATCGCCAGCACCCAGGTCAGGAGCGGATTGGTTTTGTAAAAACCTCTATAATCGTCCATAGTTTCTTTACCCGTAATTGCACTCACTACGGAAATGACACCGAATGCACCCAGGTTGGAAAAAATATAGATCAAAATAAAATAGATAACCGACGAACTTCCTTCTGTTGACTGGGCGGTAAGACCCACCAGGATAAAACCAACCTGGGCGATGGAGGAGAAAGCAAGAAATCGTTTCATGTTCTGCTGGCGTAGGGCGAACAAATTGCCGATGATCATCGTCGCGACAGAAATGAGAAAGATCATATTATACCAACTGTTGGCAACGGGAGTAAATACATTGTAGAACACAGAAACGATCACAAAGAGAATAGCACCCTTTGAAACAACGGAGAGATAAGAAGTAACTGCCACGGGAGATCCTTCATACACATCGGCCGTCCATAAATGAAAAGGAACCGCAGAAATTTTAAATCCAAAACCAGCGATCAGTAAAATCAGAGAGAATATCTGCAGAGAGTTATCATTGAGTTGGAGCGTTAACTCATGAAAATCCAATGTACCTGTTGATCCGTACAGAAGCGAAATACCAAATAGCAAGAGACCTGAAGAAAAGGCCGAGGACATGATCATTTTAAAGGCAGCCTCCGATGAACGCCGTTGATGCAGGTCAAAGTTGCATAAAGCAGCCAGTGGTATAGTTGATAATTCCAATCCCAGGTAAAACATCAACAGGTTGCTGCTGGAGATCATAAAGAACATGCCCAACAGTGTTGAGAGAAGAAGAATGTAAAACTCCGGAACGTGTTTGTGATTCTTCAGCCAATCATAAGACTGCAGGGAAATAATGAGTGTGCCAAAATTCAAAAAATTCTTTTCAAGGGTGAAGAGTTCATTGGTGCGGAACATATCGCCAAATAAATTCCCTGTTGGAATATTAAAAAAGCCTGCGGCAAGATTAATGACCAAAAGGACGTTGATGAAATTCAACATGTTTTCCGCCTTCATCTCTTTGCTGCCAAGCTTGAGAAATAAAAGAATGAAGATGATGATAGTGATCATCAATTCAGCCTTCATCAAGTATAAAAATTCGGTCAACATAGATGATCATTTCAACATTACAACTTTTCCGATATTTTTCATCATCGTTTCTGTTCCCGGTGTAACCAAATCATTTAACCAGAATGGCGCAACACCAATCATTACAATTCCTACGATCAATAAGGCAGCGGCCCATTTCTCATTCCATCTTGCATCGACTTCACCGCCTCTCCACAAGTGGGGAGGGGAGCCCTCGGCCGTGAGGGGTAAAGGTCCCATGATAGCCTTGCCAACAGCTCTTAAAATATATACTGCCGTTACCACAATGGAGGCGCAGGCAATAATTGTCGCGATGCGATAGAAATTGTCCGCGTGCTGCCATGAGCCCATGAAGACGGTCACTTCTGCTACAAACCCGCTAAAACCGGGCAGTCCCAATGAACATAGACCTGCAATGACAAAAACGGTAGAGATGAAGGGCATTATTTTTAGCAGGCCCCCCAATTGCGCAACCTGTCTTGTATGTGTTCGGTCGTAGATCATGCCGATACTGGCGAAGAAAAGGGCAGTCATTAGCCCATGAGATACCATTTGCATCACTGCGCCCGTGATCGCAGTTTTGGTAAGCATTCCAATTCCGAGCAAGACAAAACCGCAATGACTAACCGAAGAATATGCGTTGATATACTTCAAGTCTGTCTGCATCATTGTGGCGAAGGCCCCATATAAAATGGCAATGGATGCAAGCACAATAATGATCCATGAATACTGGTGCGCGGCCTCAGGCATTAAAAACGTAGCAACACGTAAGCAACCGTAACCGCCCAGTTTCATAGATATGCCTGCCAGGAACATCGAAGCGGCCGTTGGAGCAGATGAATGGCCGTCAGGCACCCACGTGTGAAATGGAAATAAGGCTCCAAAAATTCCGAAGCCAACAAAAGCAAAAGGAAAGAAAATTTTCTGAATAGATACCGGGATATTCATTTGAGCGATCTGGAGAATATCAAATGTGTGTTGCCCATTGCCGTCATTGGTGTTAAAATAGAGTCCAAGCAAACCGACAAATACCAACGCTGATCCGGTCATGAGCATTAACGCCAGTTTCATCGCACTGTATTCTTTTCTTCCACTTCCCCAGATACCTATGAGTAAGAATTTTGGAATAACAGCTACTTCCAAAAAGAAAAATAGTGTAAAAAGATCAAGAGAAATAAAAAATCCATATGCGCCAAGACTCAACAGCAACAAAAGGAAGAAAAATTCTTTGCTCAGCTTTTCGACATTCCAGGATACAAGCACCCCTGCCAGCACAACAAATGCTGTGAGCAAGATCATGGCCACAGATATCCCGTCGACTCCGACGTGATAATTGATATGGAGGGGAGCATACCAGGGATAATTGTTTTCAAAGAGCATCACCGACGTATTCCCTGATGACCTTTCGTTCCAATAAAAATATAGCAAGATAAATACAAGAATGAATTGCATCGAAGCACCCACTAACGAAACCACCCGCACCTGCTTTGATGCTTTTAGCGGAAGGATCGCGAGTGCCGTGAGAAGAGGTAGTATGATCAATAATGATAGATTCATTTATTCATTTTTTAACGCCATGGGTGCGCACCTTCGGTCGGCCATATTTTTATTTCCATAGGTATAGAAATATCAGAACCAATACGACAATTCCGCCAAAGAAATACAAAGCATAACTCTGTACTCTTCCTGACTGAACTCCTTTTATTAAAACCGAGATCTTTCCTGTAGTCCAGGCAATGCCATTCATCGTTCCATCAACAATATTTCTGTCGATCCACGCAGCCGGTCTGCCTACGAGGTTGAAAATAATTTTCCTCGTGACGAAGAGATAAATCTCGTCGATGTAAAATTTCCTGTAAGTTGATCTATATAATCCGCCAAGAGTATCTGAAAGCTTTTGTGCCCGATCAGATTGTTTAAAATAAAGGGAGTAGGCAATGAAAATTCCGATTATCGCAAAGGTGACAGGGACAATGGAAAACGTGAGATGCAACTCACTTGGCAATCCCTTCCTGTCGGCCGAAATAAAATTCGAAAAAGGAATGAAACCAACCAGTGCAGTCCCGATGCCTAGTATGATCAGTGGTAGCTTCATGCTGAATGTTCCTTCTCCGTGAAAATCATACAGCTCTTTTTCTTTATTCCAGAATATGGAGAAATATAGACGAAACATATAAAAAGCCGTGATGCCCGAAGTGACTAAACCAATGACATAAATCACTTGATTGTTTTGCCAAGCAGCAAACAAGATCTCTTCCTTACTAAAAAACCCCGCAAATGGCGGGACACCTGCGATGGCAAGGCAAGCAATTAAAAATGTGATATGAGTGATCGGCATGAACCTTCTTAAGCCGCCCATGTCTTTCATTTCATTACTACGCGCAATGTGAATAACAGCACCCGCACACAAAAACAATAAGGATTTAAAAAATGCGTGGGTAAATAAATGAAACATTGAACCCGTATATCCTAATCCAGTTTCACCGCCCCAGCCTGAAACGCCCAGGGAAAACATCATATAACCTATCTGTGACATCGTAGAGTAGGCGAGCACACGCTTGATATCTGTCTGCGTACAGGCAATAACGGCCGCAAGGAATGCCGATATGGCGCCGACCCATGTCACCACGTGCAGTGAGGCTCCATTAATATGAAAAACTGGGAATAATCTTGCCACGAGGTAAACGCCCGCCACAACCATGGTTGCCGCGTGTATCAGTGCGGACACAGGAGTGGGACCTTCCATAGCATCGGGCAACCAGATATGTAATGGAAACATGGCACTTTTTCCCGCACCTCCGACGAACACCAAAGTCAATGCCCATGTGAGCAATGATACTCCCAAAAATGAAGTGGAAGCAATGGCAAGCAATTGTGGTGATTGAGTATCCGTCAACCTTTGAATAAGTGTGTTGAAATCGAGTGTCTGCGCCTGGAAGCCGAGAATGAGAATGCCAATGAGAAACCCAAGATCGGCAAATCGTGTAACAACAAACGCTTTCTTAGAAGCCGCAACTGCCGATGGCCTGTCATAATAAAATCCGATCAATAAATAAGAGGAAATGCCCACGAGTTCCCAGAAAATATAGATCTGGAAAATATTTGAAGCCAGCACCAGGCCCAACATCGAGAAAGTGAACAGGGAAAGAAACGAATAGTAAGTGCCAAACCTTTCTTCGCCCTTCATATAGCCCAGGCTGTAAATGTGGACCATCAGGGAAACAAAACTCACAACCACAATCATCATTACTGAAATGGGGTCAAGAATAATTCCCATGTCAATCGCCAGTGACGGTAAAAACTGAAGCCAGGTATATTTTACAGCGGTCAAGGTTGGATAAACTCCGTTGACCTTTCCACCAATAAAAAAATAATTGTAGGCGGCGTATAGTGACAACACCGTAGATATGAGCAAAACTGTGCAGCCAATGATTCCGGAAAGTTCTTTTAGATATTTCCTTCCAAACAACCCCAGTAATATAAAACTCGCAAGGGGAAGCAAAGGAATGAGTGCTATGTAAGACGAGTAGTTCATGATCCTCGCCCTTGTTCCCTTTTACTAAGGAGAGGGAGGCCGGGCATTTGTTTTTTTCTCAAATTCAGTGATTAAGCATTTGTATTTTTTATTCCTCTGACACTATTCACACTCAAATTTTGAATTCACTACTCACCGCTCACAATGCCGACGCTCTCGGTCGGTATCCCGACATTTATCGTCGGGACTCACCATTTCATTTCGCTCGCATTTTCGACATCAATAGAACGATGACTGCGATAAAGGTTAATAATGATGGCGATCGCTACTGCCGCTTCCGCTGCGGCAATAGTTATTATGAAAATGGTAAAGAAAATCCCATCCAGCTTATCAGGATATAAATATTTGTTGAACACGACAAAGTTGATGTTTACGCTATTTAAAATAAGCTCAATAGCCATCAGCATCGTGATCATATTGCGGCGGGTGAATAATCCGTACATGCCGATAAAAAACAACGCAGTACTAACAAACAGAATGTGTGACATTGGTACGCTACTCATACTTCCGAAATTTGTGTTATGCCTAGTTCTTCTTCTGGTTTGCCGTCTAATTTTTTCAATAGCTGTTGATCTGCTGTACCATTCGTTGCAAGAGGAGCTTTCATGGCGATCACGATACATCCGACCATAGAAGCTAATAAAAGCATGCTCACTACTTCGAAAGGCAATGCATAGCCACCCGTCGATGTGTTCAACATTTGCGAACCGATCTTTGAGACCGTCCAGTTAAAACTTTTTCCTGTAGGTTGAAAATTGTATTTCCAAATCTGCAGAAAAGTCAACCCGAAACCAAACAGGACGGCCAGCACCGAAGCAATAGTTCTTTGCAGGGACTGCCTTGGCATTTCTTTTCCGGATTGTTGTGTGAGAAAAATAGAAAAGATGATCAGAACGACGATGCCCCCAACGTAAACAATGATTTGCACGGCAGCGATGAATTCAACCTGTAACCAGAAATACAAAGCAGCAACACCAATGAGTGAAAACAATAACCAGATGGCGGACCGGAAAATTTTTCTTGTCGTCATCGCAAGAAGGCCCGCTCCTAAAACAAAAGCGGAAATGATGTAAAATATGATGGCCGATGCGGTCATTTTAAAAAATTCCAAATAACAAGAAACAAATCCGATAGCTATCGGATCCAAATAAATAATAAAATAGAAATTAACGTGTCGACAGTTTAAGCTTACAAATGTTTTTCGGCTGCAGTTTAATTTAGTTGGTTCTTGTTATTTGATTTTTGTGATTTATTCAATACCCTCTTTGATCTTAGAGCCAGGCTTATTTAGAACTTTGGTTAGTTTGTTCCTGTCAAACACACTGTGCTCAAATGTCTGCGCCATTTTTATTGCGTCGGTCGGACAAGCTTCAATGCAGAGATTGCACATCGTGCATAGTTCTAAATGATAGACGAACGTGTCCAGGGCTTTCTTCTTCTTTCCCTCCGGCGTAATGTCAAATTTTGTAATGATCTTGATGGTTGCATTGGGGCAAGCCAGTTCGCAAGCGGTGCAGCCAGTGCAGGCGTGTTCGTTGTTCTCATCGTGCAGCATCACAACCTCGCCGCGAAAACGCTCAGGCAAAATCAATTCGTCACGATTATCCGGGTATTGCTGTGTTATCTTTTCTTTTTTATGATGCAAGGCATAGTAACCTGTGAGGCCCATGCCCTTAAGCGATGATCGCACTGCCGAGAATACTTCTTTTATATAATTTTTTAAAAATGCCATTTCAAAATCGCAATTACAGTTACCAATAATAAATTGAACATGCTGATCGGCAATAAGTATTTCCACTCGAGATTCAATAGCTGATCAATTCTTAATCTCGGAAAGGTCCAACGAAACCACATGATCACGAAAATCAGTAAAAATGTTTTTCCAAAGAACCAAAGAAAAGAAGGAATGTAATCCATGGCATGATTAAAGCCATTCCAATTACCGATGTGAAGCGGCATCCAACCTCCCAGGAAAATGGTTGCACCGATGGCACACACAATAAATACATTAACGTATTCGGCCAGGAAGAACAACGCGAACTTCATTCCTGAGTATTCGGTATGAAAACCCGCCGTTAGTTCTGATTCTGCTTCGGCAAGATCAAACGGAGCCCGGTTTGTTTCGGCGGTTACTGCAATAATGAAAATAACGAAAGCGATAATTACGGGAATATGACCTTTGAATAACCACCAGCCATTGGCTTGCGAATTGATGATATCTGAGATCCGCAAACTGCCCGTGAGCACGACAATGCACAGCACCGAAAGACCCGCCGATAATTCATAGCTTACGATCTGTGCTCCGCTGCGCATGGCGCCCAGCAAAGAATATTTATTATTGCTGGCCCAGCCCGCCATTAAAATTCCGATCACTGACACGGAGGAAACGGCGGTAATGAACAGTATCCCGATATTAATATCCCAGATCTGGAAATTTTTTGCAAACATCAATGGCGCAAGAACAACCATGGAAACGATCATCACAATAAACGGAGCCAGGTTGAACAGGAACTTGTCAACATTGAGCGGTGTCATTCCTTCTTTCACAATTAGCTTCAATGTATCGGCAACGGTTTGGAACATTCCGCCCGGACCAACGCGATTAGGACCCAATCTCACCTGCATCCAGGCCGAGACTTTTCTTTCCATCAGGATTAAAACCAAACCCAAAACAGCAAATAGCCCGATCACACAAACAGCAATGATCAAAAACTCAATGAGCCTGGCAATGGTTGGATCAAACTCATTGTACAACCAACTGTCAATAAAATGTGATATGTTTTCTAAGCTCCAGCCCATCCCAAGTCATTTAGTTTGAAATTTTCTTAATTCGCCTTCCCCAGGGGAAGGAGTAAAGAGTTTTAAATTCGAAAAATGTTTCGTCATAATTTTTACTTTCAATCTTCTGGTTTTGTGCGTTAGCAAGCCCTTCAATCTGGAGGGTTTGGGTAGGCTTCATCTGTCAATATCTGGTATCACCAGATCCAATGTGCCCATTATCGCAACCAGGTCACCGATCTTTCCTCCTCTTGCCATGTGATCCAAAGCGCTTAAGTTGGAAAAGCCCGGTGAACGAAATTTGATCCGGTATGGTGTTGTTCCCCCTTCACTTATTATATAAACACCGAAATCGCCGCGGGCAGTTTCTACTCTCGAGTAGAATTCTCCCTTTGGTAATTTCAATACCGCTTTTGTTTTTGCCTGGAAATCTCCTTCAGGAATATTATCGATCAATTGCTCAACAATGGATAGCGATTGCCTCATCTCTTTCATGCGAACCATGTACCGAGCGAAGCTGTCACCATCTGTTTCAATGATCTCATCAAATTTTACTTTATCATACACTTCGTAGGGATACAATTTTCGAATATCGCATTGAACGCCGCTTCCTCTTGCTGATGGTCCTGACATGCCATATGAGATGGCATCTTCTTTCGAAATATATCCGACATTTTTTGTGCGATTTTGAAAAATCACATTTCCAGTCACCAGTTCATCATACTCGTCAATTTTATTTTTGAAATGTGTAATAAACTCCTTTACTCTTCGCTGAAAATCAGGATGAATATCAACCATTACTCCGCCAGGCACCATGTAATTCATAGTCAACCTTGCACCGCACGTTTCCTCCATAATATCATTGATCATCTCTCTTTCGCGAAATGCCAGGAAGAATGGTGTCAGCGCGCCCACATCCATTGCCATGGCGCCCCACCAGAGTTGATGTGACGCCAGCCTGGTCAATTCATCCATCAAAACACGAATCACTTGCGCACGCGCAGGCACTTCTAGCTGCAAACCTTTTTCTACACACAGCGCGCAGCCATGATTATTGATGTGCGATGACAGATAATCCATCCTGCTCGTTACGTAAATGAACTGCCGGTAACTAAGGCTCTCACACATCTTTTCAATAGAGCGATGTATGTAACCGAGATGCGGCTCGACCTTTTTGATCGTTTCTCCATTCAAGGCGATGACCAGATGCAGCACGCCATGTGTTGCCGGGTGCTGCGGTCCGACATTGATCACGAGATCTGCTCCCTCTAAATCTACCCCGGTGGGGGAGACTGTCGAACGATCTTCTATGATTTGCGTTTCTCTGTACAAGTAATTTGTATTTTATGTAGCCAGCTTCGGAATTCTTATGATCGCTTGTTGTCCAAAGGACTCCTACCGAGCGTCGCATGCCGCCAAACGATTGGTTTTTTCAATAAGCAGACTTTGTGCTCTGATGGCCTCACCCTTTTGGGGAGGTCGGGAGGGCGCCTCATAATTTGACCATGTTTACCGGGTCCTCAAAATCTTTTCTCAATGGATTTTTTCCTTCCCATCCCTCCGGCAAAATCAGCAACCTCAGATCAGGATGATTTAAAAAGTTTACACCAAATAATTCATATACCTCTCTTTCATGAAAATCTGCGGTTCTCCAGATATGTGACACTGTTTCTATTTCCGGCTTGTTCCTGTCAAGTTTTGATTTAACAACCACAATGTGCCTGTGTTGAGTCGATTCAAAATGATAGACCATTGTCAAATGTGTTTTCCAATCCACACATGTAAGACAGAACAAATAATCAAAATGGAGTTCGGGATGATCTCTTAATGAATTTGCGAAAGGCAACCAATCTTTGGCATCTGCAATTACATTTAACCATTGACCATCTTCTTCAAAGGTGACGGATGGTAACAGCTCAGAAATTTTTATTTTTAATTCTTCAGTTGTCATTTAGTTGTGGCAAGTTTTCAACTTCAAACCTCCTCTTTAGGGAAGGGGGTTTCAGGTTTTTCCATTCGGATCTGTTCTCTGGTCAATCCGGATTTTATTTTTTTCTGTAAGGTGATCAACGCATGCAATAGGGCTTCCGGTCGTGGAGGGCAGCCGGCGACATACACATCGACGGGTATTACATGATCCGCGCCTTTTACGACGGAGTACGTGTTGTAAAAGAAAGGCCCTCCACTTGTGGCGCAGGCGCCCATGGCGATCACATATTTTGGATCAGCCATCTGGTCGTATAATCGTTTTAAAACAGGCGCCATTTTATTTACGATCGTCCCCGCAATGATGATCACATCTGCCTGCCGCGGCGTAGCTCTTGTCACTTCAAATCCAAATCTCGACCAGTCATATTTCGCGGAGGCGGTGCTCATCATTTCAATGGCGCAGCAACTGGTTCCAAAGACCAATGGCCACAAGGAATTTGATCTTGCCCAATTGATGACATCGTCGAGAGCGGTTACTAGAACACCGCCCGAGGGCGTAGGATGGACTTCACCAGGAAACGGAACTCCCTCCTGGCCTCCCCCTACAGAGGAGGCCATCATCGCACCTGCCTCGCTTTCAGACGGTTTTTTATTGTGTTGTATATTTTTGTTATCTGTCATTTCATTTTTGTAAGCAGCTTCTTTAGGCAAAGGCTGTGTGTTGATTCTCCCCCTTTGGGAGAGTTGGAGGGGGCCTGGGGTTTTACATCCATTTAAGCGCTCCTTTTTTGTGAGCATATAAAAATCCCATAAAGAGAATGAAAAAGAAAACTACAATTTCAACCAATGCCAACCAGCCGACCTGTTTAACTACAACAGCCCAGGGGAATAAAAAGATCAGTTCCACATCAAAAATCAAAAAAATAAGGGCGAAAAGATAATAGCCGACATTAAACTGTACCCAACTTGGTCCCTTCGTGGGAATGCCACATTCGTAAGGCTCGCCTTTTTGTTTATTAGTAGTAGCTTTTAAGACAAATTTCGAAATAAGGATAGCAATCCCCGAGAAGGCTACGGCAGCTATCATTAGGACAATGAGTGAGGAGGCACCCATACGAATTTGATTTCTGCGAATATACCAAGTACTTCCCTAAAAAATGACATGATAGTTATCAAGATGACCGCTGCTAAAAATCAGAAGGTAACTGAATAGTTAAATATTTACCCATATAGTTCCTGGTGTATGCATTTTCTGTCATAACCCAATTGGATAATTCTTTTTTTGGCTTCGTCGATCATATTTTTCCAGCCACAAAGCATAAAATAAGCCGCCTGTTTTTCCTGCGCAAACTCCTCATATATTTCATGAACATAACCTTTCCTTCCTTCCCATTCTTCTCTCGATAATGTTGGGATGAAGTGGAAATTTTCAATTACCTCAGCCAGGTTTCTCATTTCATCATAATATAGAAGATTGGCCGTGGTCCTGGTGCCAAAGATGAGATATATCTTTTTGTGAGGAATATTGTGTTCAGTGATATAATGCAACATGCTCCTGAAAGGAGCAATCCCGGTTCCGGTACAGACAAAAAAGAGATCTTTCTCGATGGGATCAGGTAACACAAAAACACCCTGTGGTCCCCGCAATGTCAACTCGCTCCCCGGCTTTATCTCATTAAATAAATATTTTGTACCCGACCCTCCTTCCATTAATACAATAACAAGCTCAAACTCGTTTGTTCCATTTGGCCAGGAAGCAATAGAATAGCTGCGCCAGCGCTTGTTTGGTTTTTCATGAATAGGAAGATCAAGTGTGACAAATTGCCCGGCTTTAAATTCAAATGATTCCAATTCAGGAACTGCAACCCAAAATCTTTTTGTGTTATATGTTTCGTCTTCAATCCGTGTAACAATTCCTTTACGCCAGGGTTGTAAAGCCATCCCTAAAAATTTTTAGTAATGTAAAACACAGTAGGCTAATCTCCAAAAACATTATGTGCAGTGTGGCATGGTGATTGGCGTTCCTTGGGCGGACTCATTTATGTAACTAAATCTTTGCTCATGAAACGGTTCATTTTTTACTGCGGAATAATATTGTTCGTGATCCTGGCTTTGAGTGCTTTTCAAAATAAGGATCAGACTTCAATAATTGGAAGAGTGAATCCTATTGACGGGGCAAACTCAGCATGGGCTATTGGTGGTCGCGATTCAGCAACGTCGAATATTGTAAATGGCGCATTTAGTTTTGCCATCAAACCAGGAATTTATAAAGTTGTCGTAGATGCCATTGAACCCTATAAGGATGCTGTATTAGAAAATATCAGTGTAAAGGAGGGACAAACTGTTGATGTAGGCGAAATAGTGCTTCAGCGAACACTAATAAAAAAACGGTAGTTGATATACCGCTTTTTTTGCTCTTAGTGAGTGGCAAGCAATCGTGTCCTTAAAAATAGCAGAATTTTTTTTCTGGCAATATATTTTTTAAAAAAATTCTGCCCAAATATCAATTTGTGTTATTCATTTGCGACGGGTTCTAGTTTTTTTATCTTTTCAAGTGTGGCAAAATATTTTTTCTTGTTCCATATGTAACCGATCACCACATCATTTTTTTCTGTTAAATTTCGAATCGACCCGGATTTCTTTTCCTCGGCCTGCGTATCGGTTATATTCAATTCAAGCACTCTGTTTTTGGTGAAGGGTACCAACACTGTCTTTTCCGGATTACCGACAACAGTATTATTAGTATATTCAACCGGTGTTTTTTTCAGAGTTGTTGTTTGGATAGAAAAGGATTTGCCCCTGATAAATATTTTCACCGGCCTTATGTCATATGATTTTTTGAAAGTAAGGAAAATGAAATAATTTTTTTTAGCAGCAGCCTTTTTAATGGCGCGTCCGTTTTCATCTGTAACACCGGTGGGCTTCGTGCCAGGCAAGTTTTCCTGTTCAAAAGCAAAAATTTTTACTATTGGCTGGCCGAAAAGGTTTGCTCCGATACTAAATACCATAAAAAATAATAGAATTTTTTTCATAAGTATTTTATTGAATAGATTTATCGAAGATTTTGTAGTTTACAAAAGTAATCTTAAAAAAATGCACATGTTTTTTGAAAAGAGGTTGGTCTCTACCCAATTCAAAACTTCTTCCTTTTTTTATTCACTCACTTGTTTATTCTTCTCGGGCGTCATGATCAGTTGCAAACATTCTGCGTCTGATCGGGAAGAAAAGCTGGAAATGGACGGAATGCAAAAGGCGATGCGGCAGCAATTTTTAATGACAAGAGATCCGGCATTGAACATCGTTCCGACGGAAAGACTTCTCGCGGCTATGAGATTTATCGACAACCAGCGTACTGCACAAGTAAATAATCTTACCTGGTCTGAGCGAGGGCCCAACAATATCGGCGGCAGAAGCAGAGCTATTATGATTGATAAAAGAGATCCCTCAGGCAATACTGTTTTTGCAGGATCGGTGAGTGGAGGGATTTTCAAGACGACCAACTTTCTTTCCGCTACGCCAGGCTGGTCTGTGGTAGATGACCACATGGCCAATCTTGCCGTGACTGTATTGGTCCAGGATAAAAACAATCTAAATACCATGTACGCAGGAACGGGTGAAGGGTGGTTTAATTTAGACGCGGTGAGGGGGGCAGGTATTTTTAAAAGTACCGATGGGGGAACTACATGGAGCCAAATGCCTTCCACTTCGGGTTTTGAATATGTCCAGGATTTTGTGATCGACAATAATGGAAATTTATACGTAGCCTTACGGAATCTGACCTCCAGTAATCGTGGCGTGATGAGATCGACTGATGGTGGCCTCACCTGGACGCAGGTACTTGGCCTGCAGCAAGTAGATCCTTCTCCTTGTGTTCCCACCATAACGTTTACTACTGGCAGAGCGGCTGATTTGGAAGTTGCTTCTAATGGAGATATTTATGCGACGCTTGGAATTTTTACACCTACCCAAGTCTTCAAATCAAGTTTTGCCGCTTATGGAGCAAACACAGGTGCAAAATGTAATTGGCAGGAAATTACTCCGTCGCATTCAAACCCTACGTTTCGTGGCGAAATTGTCGCCGCGCCTTCCAATCCACAAAGGGTTTACCTTATGATGCAGGACAGCGCTACTGACCAGGTATTGGAATTTTACAGGTCAAATGATGGAGGTGCGACCTGGGGAACTTTGACAGCACCATCTGCCCTAAACAATGGTACTAATTCACAAACCTGGTATGATCTTATTGCAGCGGTGGATTCTACGAATCCGGATATAGTTGTAGTCGGAGGAATAGAATTAGCAAGAACCACTGACGGTGGAACTTCTTGGTCCAATATAACTACCTCCTCTACGGTTCACGTAGATCAACACGCATTGGTCTTTTTTAATTCATCAACGCTGCTGGTAGGTAATGACGGAGGAATATACCTATCTACTGATTTCGCGTCTGCCAATCCCACATTTAACCAAAAGAATAACGGTTTTAATGCAACGCAGTTCTATGGTTGCGATTTCCATCCCACGAATGATAATTATTTTTTAGCAGGGGCACAGGATAACAATACTCAAAAATTCACTTCGCCGGGTATTAATGCAACAACACCGGTAATAGGCGGCGACGGCGGTATTCCTCATATACGACAGACCGATGGCCAGCTCCAAATTGCTGCAACGACGGCTAACAATTATTACCGGTCTTTAAATGGTGGTACAAGCTTTTCGAGCCTGGGAGGTGCCGTAAACAATAACAATGGCCAGTTTATTAATCCTACGGATTTTGACAACGCACAAAATATAATGTATTGCGGAGATGATACCACGCACTATTATTGTATCACGAATTTAAGTGGGACTCCTGTCGGTACCAGTCTTCGGATTTCCAACATGGGAACGCGCGGTGTAACAGCTGTAAAGATAGATCCGTTCGCAGCCAATACTATTTGGATCGGAGCGTCTATAGTGGACGAGACCACGTCGAATCTTGCTCCGATGATCCTGAAAATTTCAAGCGCTAATACCACACCTTTTGTTGAGTTGACAAGAACAATTGCGGCAGGTACGGACGCAACCGGTTTGCAGGCGTATATTTCTTCCATTGACGTAGATCCTTCAAATGGAAATAATATTTTGGTCACTCTTTCCAATTTTGGTGTCCAAAGTGTATTTGAAAGTACAGATGGAGGATCAACCTGGACATCGCTTGATCAAAATGGGGTTAACCTGCCGGACATGCCGGTATTTTGGGGAATATTTGCTCCTTCAGGCGCGCAGTTGAGTGGCACAACGGGCGGCGGAATTATTCTAGGGACAGCGTTGGGAGTCTGGACCACCTCAGCTGTTAGCGGAACTGCCACGCAGTGGATCGCCAATAATAGTGGACTTGCTAACGTACCGGTTTACATGATAAAGTATCGTTCTGCAAACACATCGTTGGTTGTGGCTACCCACGGTCGCGGACTATTTACCGCGCCCCTAACCGGAGTTGTTACCGGCGTGTCAAACAATGTAATAACGAAGAATTTTATTAAATACATTTCGCCGGATGCAAATCAACTATTAGTAGTAAAGGGAAATTTGAACACGATAAAAATGCAGGTTCAGGTATTTGATGCGGCGGGAAAATTATTATACAACAAAGACCATCCGTATCAAAATCTTTCGATACCTATCTCCACATGGAGCAAGGGAACTTATATTATTAGAATGCAAGGCAACAATAAGGAAAATTTTGTCCAGCAGTTTGTAAAACACTGATAAAATAGGGCCGTTTAGTTTATCTTTGCAGGCTTCATGAGTGTACAGGATTTGTTGTTGCAGTATCAAAACACTCCCCGCCTTTTTCAATTGGCGGACAGGCTTTCTTTTTCACAACCTCAAAAAATTTACCTTAAAAACCTGCAAGGGAGTTCGTCACAATTCGTGGTGGCTTCCATTTTCCTCCATCCTTCCTGTTCGCAATTAAATCATGTGATCGTGCTGAACAGCGCGGAGGAGGCTGCCTATTTTCATAATTCGTTAGAAAGCCTGACCAATGCGCTGGATATTTTTTATTTCCCTTCATCGTTTAAAACAAGGAAAAATTACAGTCTTCTCAACAGCAGTCATGTCATGCTGCGTACAGAGGCATTGACGAGGGTTGCTGCTGGCCTGTCCGCAGAAGGCGTGAGGCGAAAGATCTTTGTTACTTACCCTGAGGCTTTGTTTGAAAAAGTAATTGTTCCGGGCAGGCTTTCTTCAAATATCATTCATATAAGATCTGGCAATGCATTAGATACGGAAGCTCTTCTTTTACAACTATCCGATTATGGATTCGAACGAACGGATTTTGTCTACGAACCTGGCCAGTTTGCCATTCGCGGTGGCATTATTGACATTTACTCATTCGGCAATGACAAGCCTTACAGAATCGAGCTATTTGGCAGCGATGTGGAGTCTATCCGCATCATTGATCCCGAAACACAATTAAGTGAGCGGAGACTGCTGCAGGTGAACATCATTCCAAATGTTGACTCGCAGTTCCACGATGAAAAAAGGATCTCTCTTTTTGATTTCCTTCCTGAAAATACCGTCGTGTGGCTACAAGATTATGACTGGTGTAAAGAAAGATTGGACGATTGTGATGAAGAGCTCAACGCGTTTTTGCAACTCACGAGTGACAGACCGCAAGCTTATGATAATCCCGATGAAAAACTAGTAAGAAAACAGGTCACTGCTGCCGATTTCATAACGGCCAGGGAATTTGAAGAGAAAATCGAAGATCGTCATTTTGTTGAATTCAGTTATCAGCCCTCAGCTATCGGTCATCAGTACGAAATAGAATTTCATACAAAACAACAGCCTGCTTTTAACCGGCAGTTCGATATTCTTATCAGGGATCTAAAATCCTGGGAAGACCAGGGTTTTGAATTGTATCTTTTTGCTGAGAATCCTAAACAATTAGAAAGACTTTACAGCATTTTTACTGATCTCAAGGCCGAGATAAAGTTTAATCCTGTTGCCACGGCTATCCATGAAGGGTTTATCGACGAAGATCTGAAAATAGTTTGCTATACCGACCATGAGATCTTCCAGCGTTATCACAAGTACAGGGTCAAGCAAGCTTATAATAAAAACAAGGCATTAACTCTTCGCACACTGCGTGAACTTCAGCCGGGAGATTATGTAACTCATATTGATCATGGAGTGGGGGTGTACAGCGGTTTGCAAAAGATCGAGGCAAATGGAAAATTGCAGGAGGCGGTGCGAATCATTTATAAAGACAACGACATTCTGTATGTCAATATAAACTCCCTGCATAAGATCGCCAAGTACACGGGCAAGGATGGAAGTGTGCCTAAAATAAACAAACTGGGGAGCGATGCATGGAATCGTTTGAAGGAAAAGACCAAGTCCAGGGTTAAGGAAATAGCGTTCGATCTCATAAAGCTCTATGCTCAACGCAAGGCCCAGCAAGGATTCAAGCATGCACCGGACACTTACCTGCAAACAGAATTGGAAGCCAGTTTTATTTACGAAGACACGCCAGATCAAAGTAAAGCAACGGCTGATGTAAAAAAAGACATGGAATCTTTTTCCCCGATGGATCGACTGGTTTGCGGCGATGTAGGGTTTGGAAAAACAGAGGTGGCGATACGGGCTGCATTCAAGACTTGCGTCGATGGGAAACAGGCAGCAATATTAGTTCCCACGACGATTCTCGCTTTTCAGCATTTTCAAACTTTTAGTGAACGGCTAAGAGATTTTCCCGTTACCGTTGATTATATCAATCGTTTTAAATCAGCAAAGGAAAAAAAGGAAACACTGAAAAAATTGCAGGAGGGAAAAATAGACATCATCATCGGGACACATGCATTGCTGGGCAAAGAAGTAAAGTTCAAAGATCTCGGGTTACTGATAGTGGATGAGGAGCAAAAGTTCGGCGTGGGTCACAAGGAAAAAATAAAAACCCTTCGTACCACTGTGGATTGTTTGACACTGACCGCGACGCCAATTCCAAGAACTCTCCAGTTTTCTCTGATGGGCGCAAGAGACCTGAGCATTATCAATACGCCACCGCCCAACCGTCAGCCGATCGAAACAGAAGTACAGGTTTATAATGAGGATATAATTCGTGATGCAGTCTATTTTGAAGCAGAGCGCGGCGGGCAGGTCTTTTTCATATACAACCGGATCAGCAATCTTCCGGAAATGGTGAATATCATTCGGGGACTTTGCCCGGACCTTAGCATCGGTCATGCTCACGGACAAATGGAAGGTCACGACCTTGAAAAACGTATCCTTGATTTTATCGACAGGAAATATGACGTACTTGTTTGTACCAACATTGTGGAAAGCGGTGTTGATATTGCCAATGTCAATACGATCATCGTAAACAACGCACATCAATTTGGTTTAAGTGATCTGCACCAACTGCGTGGAAGAGTCGGTCGCAGCAATAAAAAAGCATTTTGTTATTTGCTGGCGCCGCCCATGAGCACATTACCTGCGGACTCGCGAAAGCGGCTGCAAACTTTGGAACAACACAGTGACCTCGGAAGCGGTTTTCAAATTGCTATGAGAGATCTTGACATACGTGGTGCGGGTAATTTATTAGGCGGAGAACAAAGCGGGTTCATGGCGGAGATCGGGTTTGAGATGTATCAAAAAATCTTAGATGAGGCCATCAAAGAATTAAAACGAACCGAATTCAAAGAATTGTTCAAGGAAGAAATTTCAAGACAGGATGATTTCGTACAAGATTGCACTATTGATACTGACCTTGAGATTTTGATTCCCGATGAGTATGTAGAAAGTATAACGGAGCGTTTATCACTTTATACACGATTGGATAATTCTGAAACGGAAGAAGACCTTCAGCAAATGAAAGGGGAGTTGACCGATAGGTTTGGTCCGATCCCACAACAAGTTGACGATCTTTTCGTCACGGTGCGTTGCAGAAAAATGGGCGTAGAATTAGGCTTTGAAAGAATACTCCTGAAAAACGATTCACTCAAATGTTATTTTATTAATAAACCTGACTCCCCATATTTTGAATCAGAAACTTTCAAGCGCATTCTTTCCTTTATTCAAACCCAAACCAATAAAGCAAGATTAAAACAGGTTGGAAAATTGTTTCTCCTGATCGTCGACAATATAAAAACGATGGATGAATTTTATTCTTTTTTGAAAAGAATGAGTGAGTACATGCATGAGGTTTCGGTCGCCAACGCTTAAATGAGAGTCATGATCCTTACATGTAGAACTGGACCAGGTGATTTGGGAAAGATTTCCGGCAGCCGGTAGTACAATATTCACCGAGGCTTGCCGTTTACCATTTGCCGCTTTTTTGTATTATTTTTATTGTTGAATACAAGCTATGAAAGCCCATCCGCTTCCTTTGATTGCTGCTCTTCTGCTATTTTCTTTGCCTGCTCTATCCCAACAAGATTCAGCTTACCGTTTATTTCTGAAGAGCGGGTCATTCATCCCGCAAAAAAATATCAGCTCGGATGCCACACAAACCTTCAATAGCAAGGCGTTGCGCCTGGAGGGACAATCTTTCGCTATCATACAATTCGACCACATACCCTCCCCTGGTGAAAGACAGCACTTACTAAAGGCAGGAATTACTTTAGTAGACTACATTCCGAATAACGCGTACACAGTAAGTATAAAAGGAGTGGTCAATGCAGATGTTTTACAACAGGCAAAGGCAAGAGCCCTGGTTGAATTGACGCCTGATCAAAAAATGCCCTCACTGTTCGCAAAGGGAGTTATTCCTTCCTGGTCCGTCAGGATCCCCGGCACGGTAGATGTTTGGATCAGTTTTCTGAAAATTCTTTCATACGAGTCGGTTGTCAAAGAATTGCAGCAAAGAAATTTTGATATCACATCCAGTATTTTTAAAAACTATCACGTAATCGGTTTGCGTGTCACCTTGCAAAGATTAAATGAACTTGCGTCCTTACCATTTATTGAGTATGTGCAGCCTGCACCGCATGAAGATCAGGCTTTGAACAATGTCGACCGCGCAGATGGCCGAGCTAATATTTTAAATGCACCTGCCTCTGTCGGCGGCAGAAATTTGCATGGAGAGGGCATGGTCATTGGCATCGGTGACAATGCTGATCCGCAATTGCATGTTGATTTTACAAATCGATTAATCACCAGGACCTATGCGCCTCCCAGCGCAGAGCATGGAAAGCATGTGGCAGGAACTGCAGCCGGTGCCGGAATTTTAAATGAATTGTATAAGGGATATGCTCCCAAGGCCACGATCATCAGTCAATATTTTTCGGGGATATGGCAAAATGCGGCCACTTATGTGCAGGATTATGGAATGGTGCTTACAAATAATTCTTACGGAGCTATTGTAGGCGATTGCTCCTACAACGGACTTTATGATCTGTATTCCGCCATCCTGGATCAGCAGGCACTTGATTTTCCATATCTGCAAAATGTTTTCTCTGTCGGCAATAGCGGGTTAGACAACTGCCCCCCTTATCCTTCAGGATTTAAGACGGTTTTAGGCAGCTACCAGTCTGCAAAAAATGTGCTGACGGTAGGGGCTACTGACTCTGCCGGACTGAATGCAAATTTTTCAAGCAGGGGCCCCACAATTGACGGAAGAATAAAGCCTGACATCTGCTCTATGGGCAAACGCGTAATGTCTGCTGGTTTTGGATATTACTGGTATAATAATGGAACAAGTATGGCTAGCCCCGGCGTAACGGGAGGACTTACGTTGTTATATCAATTGTATAAACAAAGGAATGGCGGAAACAATCCGAGGAGTGGATTAATGAAAGCGATCGTGTGCAACAGCAGCCGTGATGGAGGAACTGCCGGACCTGATTTTTCCTTCGGCTTTGGCTGGTTGGATTTGCAGCGAGCGGCGCTAATGATAGAAAACAACAGGTATTTCACTTCAACTGTGGCAAATGGAATTCAAAATAGTCATTCGATAACCGTACCTGCTAATGCGGCACAATTGAAAGTGATGCTTTACTGGCATGATCCCCCCGCCTCGTCGCTGTCAAGTCAAACTTTGGTGAATGATCTGGATCTGACTGTTCAAACTCCATCGTCAACAACTGTATTTCCAAAAATTCTTGATACCATTCCGACAAATGTCACAACGGCGGCAACAGAAGGTGCTGATCACATAAACAATATTGAACAGGTTATTGTTAATAATCCACAAGCAGGTTCTTACACAATTAAAGTAAAGGGAAATGCTGTTACGCAAAATTCGCCCCAGGAATATTTTATTGCTTACGACATTGTTCCCGACAGTACGCGGTTGAGTTTTCCTATCGGCGGAGAAAGTTTTTCAACTACAGATTCGGCATTGATACAATGGGATGCTTTTGGAAATGCGGCTACATTCACGCTGAAATACTCAACAGATGATGGAGCAACGTGGACAACGATTGATAACGCCATGCCGGGAGACATTCGGCAAAAGAAATGGGTGCTCCCGAACATCGCCACGGACAAAGCAAAAATTCAGCTCGTAAACAATCTTACTGGTTCAGTGAGTATAAGCAACTCCTTTACTATTTTGGGTTGGCCCGCTGTGAGCCTGGCTACGACTCAATGTGAAGGATATATCAACATCAAGTGGCAGGCCATACTCAGCGCTACGGATTATGAAGTGTTCATGCTTCGAGGCGATGACATGCAGTCAATGGCAACAACCACGGACACCACTTATACTTTTAGTGGCTTATCAAAAGACTCGATCTATTGGGTAGCCGTTCGTGCGAGAATGAATGGAACCCCCGGCAGAAGATCACTGGCGATATCGCGACAACCCAGTTCAGGCAGTTGTGCTGGAAATATATCCGACAATGATCTAAAAGTTGATGCGGTCCTTCAACCGGTTTCCGGGCGCAAGTTTACAAGTTCAGAACTTGGCAACGCTGTGCAAATAAAAGTCAGGGTGAAAAACCTGGACGATGTTGCAATAACCAATTTCGACATCAAATATTCAGTGAATGGTGGTGGGTGGACGAGCGAAAATGTTGCTGTGCCTGTAAATGGGGGAGCGACATACACTCACACATTTAGCACCGTTTATGATTTTTCCTCAGTGGGGACCTATGTTTTGAAGGCTGTAGTGGATTATCCTACTGATCCGGTACGGACAAATGATACCTTGACTGTCGTGATAAAGCAACTGGATAACCAGCCAATTGATCTTGGCACCTCATTCATTGAAAATTTTGATGCATCGCCGCAACAGGAATTTAAATCGACGCAAACCGGGTTAACAAATCTTGATCGGTTCGACTTTAGTACCAATTCCGTTTATGGACGCCTGCGAAGTTTTATTAATAGTGGAATTGCACATTCAGGCAACAGGGCTCTCACATTGGATGTCGATCGGTATATCTATCCCTCATCGGGCGTCGATTACCTGAGCGGAACTTTTAATCTTGCAAACTACAATGCCAACACAGATGATATTCGGTTAGACTTTTATTACAACAATCATGGTCAGCCTGCAAACGCCGCCAATCAGGTTTGGATAAGAGGAAGTGATACTTCAACATGGGTATCGATCTATGATTTATTTGCGAATCAAAATGATCCGGGAATATATAAACAAACATCAAGTATTGAATTGTCAGATCTGCTGATAGGTGCGGGTCAAAAGTTTTCTCCGTCGTGCCAGATTCGCTGGGGAGAGTTTGGCTTTTTGCCAGCAGCTGACAGAGAAAATGCGGGAGGTTACACCTTTGATGACATCCATTTGTATAAAGTGATTGATGACATACAAATGCTAGGCATCGATAGTCCAATTGTAAGTAGTTGTGCGTTGAATGCCACTACGCCAATAAAAGTTTCTCTTCGCAATAGCGTAAATACTTCAATTTCTAATATTCCTATCAAGTATAAGATAGATGGAGGCGCCGTAGTCTCCGAGATCATACCGTCTGTTAGCGGTAATGCGACGATTCAATATACATTCAGTGCTACAGCAAATCTCGCATCAATAGGTGCACACACGATCCAGGTTTGGGTTGACTACCCCACCGACTCCTATCGTCAGAACGATACCACAATTATTTCCATAGTAAATTCTCCGGTCGTTGCTTCATTTCCTTACCTGGAAAATTTTGAAGCCGGAACAGGTTCATGGTACACTGGCGGGTCAAAGGATTCATGGGAATACGGCACGCCTATATCGAATAAAATAAATTCAGCCGCCAGTGGGAACAAGGCGTGGAAAACGAGACTTGCCGGCAATTACAACGACCTGGAGTTATCGTACCTGTATTCTCCCTGCTTTGATATCAGCGGCATGACAAATCCAACATTGAGCTTTAGCCTGGCACTTGATCTTGAGGACTGCGGGACGACTTTATGCGATGGCGCCTGGGTTGAATATTCTGTTGACGGCGTCACGTGGAATAAACTGGGTAGTTACGGCAACGGTACAAACTGGTACAATAAGAATTATGGTGGCAACGAGTTATGGAGTATTCAAAATTACACAAGGTGGCATGTTGCTACCACGGCTTTGCCAGTGGGCGTTTCGAGGTTGCGTCTTCGGTTTGTAATTAATGCCGACCCTGGTGTGAATAGGGAAGGTGTGGCTGTTGATGACATTCATGTCTATGACAATACCATGGGCATTTACGATGGAGCTACCATGGCTGCACCGGTCAATCAAAACATTCCGGGCGGGAATACGTGGATCAATTTTACTTCGGCAGGAAAATTAGTTGCGTCTATCGAGCCCAATGGCCAGAGTCTAGGCAGCACAGATGTACAAGCGTACATAAATACCGGCGTGGTAAGAGTGGATTCGAATCAATACTACCATGACAGGAACATAACCATCAAACCCACAAATTATAATTTAACAGACTCAGCTATCATTCGATTTTATTTCCTTGATTCAGAAACTGAGAAATTAATAAACGCTACGGGTTGCGGCACTTGCTCAAAACCGGCAAGTGCGTATGAGCTCGGCGTTTCAAAATATAATGATGGGAACGATTCAGTTGAAAACGGAACGATTAACGATAACGCTGAAGGGACCTGGACCTTTATCCCATTTTACAACGCCGTTAAAGTACCTTTTGATAAGGGATATTACGCGGAATACCAAGTGAAAAGTTTTTCCGAGTTCTGGTTAAAAAAAGAAGCGTTCAACAGAACAGCGGCTCCTCCATTGCAGTTAGATCTTTTCAAAGCGACTAAACAATCCAATAACGATGTGCTTGTGGAGTGGACAACTCTTACCGAGGGAAATGTCAGTCGTTTCGAAATTGAAGTAGCCAAGGGGAATGCCGAATACCAGCTAAATAACTTTATTAAAATTGGCGAAGTTGCCGGAAGGCAAAATGTTACCCAACCCCAGTCATACAATTTTATAGATATGGAGCCTGGCAAAACAGGCGTAAGATATTATCGGCTTAAGATTATCTATGGTGATGGGAGCTTCGGCTATTCAATCATAAAACCCGTAGTGTTCAGCAGTGAGTTTCAAGTTCAGATCTATCCGAATCCTTCAAATGGTGTCTTCAATTTTGTGTACCAGCAGAATGAAGGGGAGATATTGAGCATCAAGATCTATAATATGCACGGGCAACTCGTCAAGCGACAACAAAGTATCGCAACGGGTTTTGTCCAGAAGATAATGATTGATATACACGAACCACGTTTTGCAACGGGCTTATATATGATCGCAGCTGAAGGAAACGAGAGGCAGGTATTCAGGATCATAAAAAAATAAAGGTGTCATCCGACACCTCTGACCCAAGGCTTGTTACCAACCTTGTTTGGCAATCCCCGCATTGATAGCCGCCATCGCCTTTTCTTCGTTTACCAGGGTGGTAAGTTTATTACCCTTTCCATCATGGCCCTGCACCATATAGGCACCCTTGGCTGTTTTAGTAATAACTGCATCCTGGATAGGAACGCCTTTTTCTTTGGTTTTTACATTATACGCTGTAAGTTGAACATCTGCCATGGTAAAAGATTTTTCGGTTAGTTCCAAAGGAATCCCTCTGGGATAAAACCGAAATTACAGATTTTGCGCTTTTTAAACGGGAGAATTTTTGACAGAGGGAAAACTTTAGATGCAAAGTTCTCGCATCAAACTATTTAGAAGAGAAGATTTTATTTAATGGATAGGGCAAAATTTGACTCGGCAGGTGCTATACATCAAGCTTAGCATACTTGGCGTGGCTCTCGATAAAATCCCTGCGCGGAGCGACTTCGTCACCCATTAACATGCTGAAGACGCGATCGGCTTCAGCTGCACTTTCAATCGTCACCTGTTTCAGAGTCCTTGTACCGGGATTCATTGTAGTTTCCCAAAGCTGGTCTGCATTCATTTCACCCAAACCTTTGTAGCGCTGCACGCCTACGGAATCATCTTTGCCTCCGCCAATTTTTTCAACCAATGCCTTGCGTTGTTCTTCATTCCATGCATAGGCTTGTTCCTTTCCCTTTTTTACCAGGTAAAGAGGAGGCTGAGCAATATACACATAGCCTTGTTCTACCAGCTCCTTCATGTAACGATAAATGAATGTAAGGATCAGCGTAGCGATGTGGCTTCCATCCACGTCGGCATCGGTCATGATAATGAGCTTATGATAGCGAAGCTTATTTAAGTTTAGAGCTTTGGGATCCTCAGGAGTTCCAACCGTCACTCCCAATGCGGTATACATATTCCTGATCTCTTCGTTCTCATAAATTTTATGCTCCATTGCTTTTTCAACATTCAAAATTTTACCCCGCAATGGAAGTATAGCCTGGAAACTTCTGTCACGGCCTTGCTTGGCGGTACCACCGGCACTGTCTCCCTCGACTAAGAATAATTCACAGCGCTTGGGGTCGCGATCTGAGCAATCTGCAAGTTTTCCAGGGAGCCCACCGCCACTCAGTACAGATTTGCGTTGAACAAGCTCTCTTGCTTTTCTTGCCGCAGCCCTTGCTTGTGCGGCCAGGATTACTTTGTTGATGATATTTTTCGCATCCCTTGGATTTTCTTCAAGATATGCCTCCAATACTTTCGACACGGTCGAATCGACAACTCCCATCACTTCGCTGTTACCAAGCTTTGTTTTGGTTTGTCCCTCAAATTGTGGCTCGGGAACCTTAACAGAAATTATGGCACTTAATCCTTCGCGAAAATCATCACCTTCAATTTCAACTTTTGCCTTTTCAAACATTCCTTCTCTGTCGCCGTAACTCTTAAACACCCTGGTCAATGCACGGCGAAAACCGGAAACATGCGTGCCGCCCTCAATCGTGTTGATGTTATTAACGTACGAATAGATATGTTCACTATAGCCATCGTTGTAGAGCAGGGCAACTTCAACCGCCACATTCGTGAATTCATCTCTGCCCTCTACGAAAATAATTTTTGGGATCAGGGGATTGCGGCCAGCATTAGTGTCAAGCATTTCTACAAACTCGACAATACCGCCTTCGCTGTAAAAAGTTTTTGAGTAAGCAATATTCTCATCTTCCTTTTCCCTGAGGTCATTTAAAGTGATCCTAACCCCCTTGTTTAAGAAGGACAGTTCTCTAAGACGACCTTCCAAAATGTCTTTTTTAAAAACCGTAGCTGTGAAAATCGAATCGTCAGGCCAAAAGTGAATGGTTGTACCAGTTTTTTCACTCTCGCCAACTTCACGCACGCCATATTGGGGCACCCCGATCTTATACTCTTGTTCAAAAATTCTTCCCTCCCGATAAACCAGTACGTGGAGTCTTTTGCTTAGCGCATTCACGCAGCTTACACCAACTCCATGCAAACCGCCGGAAACTTTATACGAGTCTTTATCGA